>JAUVNV010000183.1 GCA_030599515.1 Acidimicrobiia bacterium | reverse complement strand
GCTTTGGCGGATCGTTCGACGAGGGACTCGGGCATGCCGCGTGCTTCGGCGACCGCAGCCAGGAGGGCGGCACCGGTCAAACCCGCAGCGATCGGCGTTGTCGGCTTGGCCTTGGGTTTGGGAGTCGGCAACGGTGAGCTGGTAGGTCTTTTCGGGCGGGGAGCCGGCGGCTGGGAACTGGGAGCTTCCAGGCCTTCCTCTTCGGCCCACTCATGCAGGACGTCCTCAAGGGAAACACCGGCGGCGCCGGCACGTGCCTTGGCGGATCGCTCGATCAACGATTCGGGCATGCCGCGGGCGTCGGCGACCGCAGTGAGGAGGGCGGCACCGGTCAGGCCTTGACCCCCTCCGCCTCCTTCGTCGGCACCTCCCACAAGGGTGGAGGAAGGCGGAATCTCCCCAGCGCTGTCGTGCTCCTCGGCGTCCCCCCGCCCTTCGGTCGGGGGGACGGTCTGGGAGGCGGCGGCCTCGGGGGCTTTCGTCTCTACCCAGTCGCTCAGGACGTCTCCACTCGTCGTGTTCGAGGCTTTCGCCCTTGCCGCGGCGGAGCGTTCGAAGAGCCAGACCGGCGCACCGTATCTCTCCGACAACAGGGCAGCACTCGACAGATCCGTGGTCACTCTGACCCCTTCTTCAGGGGGCGGCCGAATGAAGAAACACCCTTGGTCCGTTTGAGGCCGGCAGCCTTGGCACGGGTCTGTCGTGACTGCGGGATGGGGACGGCTTTGTCGGCGAATGACGCGAACCCCGGACCTTCTTTCATGGGCCGGCCGAAGGCCGACGCCTTCTGCGACAACGGTGGTGGTGCTGCCCGTTCCCGGTTCTGCCATGCCGCGACCAGCGAGGCCACGACCCCGAACACCACAACGACGTAGGCGATGGTGATGACCTTCGTGAGTTGTGAAGGATCGGTGGAGACGAACTGATTCGGGGCTACGACGACGAGGACGATCATCAGACCGAGGAACAAGGCCGCTCCGATTGCTGCGCGCGGCCACGTGATCGGTCGGGTCGCGGCGAACGCGTTCTGTTCAGTCACGTCATCTTCCTCTCGTAGGGCGCGATTCTACGCCGAGCGCGTTCGACGTAGTGCATCGCCCGACACACTCCTAGCCTCCCGCCTATGTCGTCTTCCCCCCAGGTGCTCGTGGTCGGCGGTGGTCCCGGTGGAGCCGCGGCCGCCTTCTGGCTCGCGAGACACGGCGTCGACGTCACAGTGGTCGAGAAGAGGCGCTACCCCAGGGAGAAGGCCTGTGGCGACGGCCTGACACCCAGAGCGGTTCGACAGCTCATCGACATGGGGTTCGACTTCGACCGGCCGGACGTCCACCGCGTCGTTGGTCTCCGGTCGTACGCCGGTGACGTGATGCTCGAGATGCCCTGGCCGGAGCACTCCATCTACCCGAATTGGGGGGCCACGCTCCGTCGAGCCGATCTCGATGGTCGGGTCGCTGCCCTTGCGGAGGCAGAGGGCGCCTCAGTCCTCCAGGGGGTCGAAGCCGTTGCGGTGGTCGACGACCGTGACCTCACGGCCGTCGAACTCCGTCGGAAGGGTGAGGAGCCGGAGGTTGTCACCCCGGATTACGTCGTCGTCGCCGACGGGTCACTGTCCCGCTTTGGTCGAGATCTCGGCGCACACCGTCGTCGCGACTATCCGTTCGGTCTCGCCGTACGCGGATACTGGGAGAGTCCGAACTCGACCGACGGATACATCGAGAGCCAACTCGACATCCGGGATCGGGAAGGTCGGGCGATGCCCGGATACGGGTGGGTGTTCCCGATGGGGGACGGAACCATCAATGTCGGAGCCGGACTCGTCTCGACGTTCAAGGGATGGAAGGACATCAACACGAGTCGGATCCTCGAGGCCTATCTGGCGAGCCTTCCCGGACACTGGCAGATCGAGAAAGATCCGATCGCCCGCCCTATCGGAGGGAAGCTCCCGATGGCGTTCTCCGTCGGCCCCAAGACGGGGAGGAACTGGGTGCTGGTCGGTGATGCTGCCGGTGCCGTGAACCCGTTCAACGGGGAAGGCATCGACTACGCATACGAGACCGGACGGCTCGCGGCCGGATTCATCGCCGGGGCTCTGGCCACCGGCGATCCGGCGACGCTTGGAGCGTACGACGAGGCCCTTGTCGCCGAGTACGCGGCGTACCACCGGGTCGCCCGGATCTTCGTGTCGGCGATAGGGAACCCATCGGTGATGCGCACGCTCACCACAGTCGGCCTGCGCTCGCGGCCGCTCATGGAGTGGGTGTTGAAGGTGATGGCGAATCTCCTGGAACCCGAAGAGCGCGGGATGGCAGAAAGCGTCTACGGCGCGATCGAGAAGGTCGTTGACCTCCCGGGGCTTCGCCGGATCAAGGCGTAGACAGCAGCAGACAACGAACAGCCAACAGGCGACAGCCAGAAGGGGTGCTGTCAGCTGTGTGCTGTTCGCTGTTTGCTGGCTCGAGCCGCGGAAGCGGCGAGAGCGGCACGCCATATCACCATGGCGAGTCCGTTGAGGGCGATACCGGTGAGGATGAACGTCGACGAGACCTCGATGCCGAGGAACCACCCCCGGAGAAACGCAGCCAGCGGTGTCGCCACAACCGTGGCCAGCAGGATCTTCCAAACCGACAGGGGTCGCGTGAGCGTCGTCGTGGAGAAGGCGTCGAACCACGGAGCGACGACAGCCCAGGCGATCAGCGTCACGAGGACGGTGATGAACATCCGCCAGTAGGCGTCGAGCGTGTGGTGCGTAGCGAAGCCAATGATGGTGATGATCGTCAGCACGACGACGTCACCAACGATCGCCCAACGCAGCAAAACACGGTCGGCGAACAGAGAACGGTCAGAGACCTGTGTCATGACCGAGAGCGTAGACATGACCGAGAGAAACGGCCGCTCTACCCCTCCTCGTGTGCTGAGCACCCAGTACCCAGTACGCAGTACCCAGTACTCAGTACCCAGTACTCAGTACGGCGCCGCAGGCGACCCGTTTTGGGCAAGCCGCGTGACTGTCCGTAGACTCATGGCCCGTACATGGATCTTGTTGCGTATCTCCCGATCGCCCTGATGTTCATCCTCGGACTCGTGTTCGCGGTGGCCGCGATGTGGATGTCGTGGAGAGTCGCACCCAACAACCCGACGCCCGAGAAACTCGCTCCCTACGAGTGCGGCATCGTCCCCCTCCAGGATCCGGTCGAGCGCTTCCCCGTCAAGTTCTACCTCGTCGCCATGCTGTTCGTGATCTTCGACGTCGAGATCATCTTCCTCTTCGCCTGGGCCGTCCGCATGGACGAGCTCGGGTGGGCCGGGATCGCCGCCGTAGGGATCTTCATGCTCCTCCTCATCGAGACCCTCGGCTATGTGTGGAAGCGCGGGGCTCTTGACTGGAACGTGGCCCACCGCGCTCGCTACCGCAGGGTCGTCGCCCCCGACTCACAGGTCGAGGAGGCCGCCTGATGGCCGGCGAGGCGCACAACCCGAACTTCCTCCTCACGACGCTCGAGAAGGGAGTCAGTTGGACGAGAACCCGGTCGATGTGGCCGGCGACGTTCGGTCTCGCCTGCTGCGCTATCGAGATGATGGCCACGGGTGCAGCGCATCACGATCTTGCACGATTCGGAATGGAGGTCTTCCGTGCCTCACCCCGCCAGGCCGACCTGATGGTCGTCGCCGGGCGCCTCTCCCAGAAGATGGCTCCCGTCCTTCGCCAGGTCTATGACCAGATGGCCGAGCCGAAGTGGGTCATCTCCATGGGCGCGTGTGCATCAACGGGCGGCATGTTCAACAACTACGCCCTGGTGCAGGGCGTCGACGAGATCGTCCCCGTCGACATCTACGTGCCCGGATGCCCCCCAGGGCCGCAGTCGCTGATGCACGGGATCCTGACGCTGCAGGACAAGATCATGGCCGGTGAGATCCGCCGTTCGACGGGGCTCGTGTGATGGTCGAAGACACGACACCCCAGGAGGAGCCGCAGGAGCCGGGCGAGGCCGCTGAGGACACGGTCGCTCGTGTTCTCCCCGACGATCCCATCCTGGCCGGACTCGCTGAACCGTTCCCGAGCGTCGTCTTCACCTCGTTCAACCCTCTTGCAGGGTCCCGTCAAGACACGGCGACCGTTCCGCGGGAGGATCTCATTGCATTCGTCGAGGCTGTGAAGGACGCCGGATTCGAGACCTTCATCGACATCTGCTCCGTCGATCACCTCAACCGCGATCCCCGCTTCGACGTGGTCATCAATCTCCTGTCGATGAAGCACACGCAACGGCTGCTCATCAAGGTCGGCGTCCCCGGTGATGACCCCACGGTTCCATCCATCACCCAGATCTACGCCGGTGCGAACTTCTACGAGCGTGAAGTCTGGGACCTGATGGGAATCGAGTTCGAAGGACACCCGGATCTCACCCGGATCGTTCTCCCCGACGAGTGGGTGGGGCACCCATTGCGGAAGGACTACAGCGTCGGCTCGGTGCCGGTGCAGTTCAAAGGATCACACAAGCTGTCATGAGCGATACGCCGAGCAACGTCGAGGGCGATGCCCAGGCACCAACGGCCGAACCGCCGACCGGTCCGGCCGACGGAAGCCTCGATGCCGCCGAGCGGCGGCGCGCTCACGACGTCTGGGTTGCAGGCACCGAGGAGCCGGACTGGATCGCGCACGCCACCGACGAGGGTGCGCAGGAACTGCTGCCTCGCGACATCGATCCGGCGCTCCAGATCCAGCGTGGCGTCGCCGTCGCCGACGACTTCGTCGACGAACCGACGATCATCGACGACGAGCGTCAGATCCTCAACATGGGTCCACAGCACCCGGCGACGCACGGCGTTCTCCGGCTACACCTCGAACTCGACGGCGAGACCATCCTGCGCGTCAAGCCGATCATCGGCTACCTCCACACCGGGATGGAGAAGACCGCTGAGAACCTGACCTTCATGCAGGGCGGCACGAACGTCACGCGCATGGACTACCTGTCGCCGCTCAACAACGAACTCTGCTACTCGCTGGCGGTCGAGCAGTTGCTGGGGGTTGAGATCCCGCCCCGGGCCCAGGCGATCCGGATCCTGATGACCGAACTCAATCGGATCGCGAGCCACCTCATCTGGGTGGCGACGTTCGGGATGGACATCGGCGCCCTCTCGATGATGATCTACGGCTTCCGTGACCGCGAAGCGATCCTTGCCTTCTTCGAGAAGGTCACCGGGCTTCGGATGAACCACAACTACATCCGCCCGG
>JAUVNV010000232.1 GCA_030599515.1 Acidimicrobiia bacterium | reverse complement strand
GGGGCTGGGAGCCCGGGGCATGGGTCGCGCTCTGGCCGGTGCCAATCCCACCTATCTGATCGGGACCCCGAAAGCCCTGGCGCTGGCGCGGACCATGCGTTGGCCGGGTATTCGCGTCGCAACGACGACCCTGGATCGGGCGAGGAAGGGCGTACTCGGTGTGCGAGCGACGCTCGCCGACCTGCGTTGTCGCGGCGAAGGGCGACCGGCCCCACCCATACCGGCGTCACTCGATGTGGCAGCGGTCGGGTTCACGTCGGGGGCGACGGGTCCCGCAAAGGGCGTCGTCTATCGCCATCGTCAACTCCAGGCTCAGCGAGATGTCCTCGTCGATCTCTACGGCATCCGGTCCGATGACGGTCTCGTCGCCGCCTTCGGTCCCTTCGCCCTGTTCGGTCCCGCCATGGGCATCCCCTCGGCGGTACCCGACATGAAGGTCACGTCACCGGGGAGCCTCACCGCCCGATCCCTGGCGGATGCCGCCACCGCCATCGACGCGTCCCTGGTATTCGCTTCTCCCGCAGCACTGCGCAACGTGGTCGAGACGGCGGGGGAGATGTCAGCGAATCAGGCTGAGGCGTTGACACGGGTTCGCGTCCTCATGTCGGCCGGTGCGCCCGTTCCCGCTGCAGTCCTGCGAACCGTCGGCGAGTTGATGCCCGACGCCGAACTGCACAGCCCATACGGCATGACGGAGGTGCTTCCCGTCGCCGACATCAGTCTTGCCGAGACCGAGATCGTTCCCGGAGGCAACGGTGTGTGCGTTGGATACCCCGTGGCCGGCGCTCGTGTCGCGATCAGCCCGCTCGACGCCGAAGGCAAGCCGACGGGCCCACTCATGGAGGAGAGCGGTGTCGTCGGGGAAGTGTGTATCCAGGCCGCCCACATGAGAGACGGGTACGACAAGCTCTGGATGACCGAGAATGATGCCTCCAGACCCGCCGGGTGGCACCGCAGCGGAGACGTGGGTCACATCGATGACGACGGACGGATCTGGATCGAAGGTCGCGTCGGGCACATCGTGACGACGGCCACCGGTCCCGTCACCCCGATCGGAATCGAGCATGCCGTCGCTGAGATCTCTGAGATTGCCCAAGCTGCCGTCGTCGGTGTCGGCCCCGCCGGCACACAGCAGGTGGTCATCGTCGTGGTACCGGCGGCTCACCTTCGCCGGGCGGATCTCGCCGACGAGGACCTGGCCGATCGAGTGCGAGCGAGAGCGGGAGACATCGACGTGGCGGCAGTGTTGGTCGTTCCGTCGATCCCCGTTGACAAACGCCACAACTCGAAGATCGACCGCACCCGGGTCGCGCGATGGGCGGAACGGGTTCTCTCCGGTGGGCGGATGGGCCGGATATGAGGGTGCTTGTGACAGGGTCGACGAGCCTCGTCGGGCGTGCCGTCGTGGCCCGTCTTAGGAAGCGGGGAGATCTCGTAACCGTGCTGCAACGGCAGCCAAGTGCTCTCGGCGTTGCCGAGCATCTTGGTGATATTGCAGACCGCGCCGCCGTCGACGTGGCCGTGGACGGAGTGGAGGGAGTTGTTCACATTGCCGGGCGTGCGGCGGCGACAGGGGAGTGGGCCCTGTTCGACGCGACGAACGTCCAAGGCACGCGCAACGTCGTCGGCGCCGCACGGGCAGCAGGAGTTACCCGTTTCGTCTTCGTCTCGTCACCATCGGTCGCCCACAGCGGGCAATCGCTCATCGGCGCGCCTGCGGGCCCCGCCGACCCGGATCGTGCCAGAGGTCACTACGCCAGGAGCAAGGCCCGGGCGGAGTTGATCGCTCTTGCAGCCAACTCATCCGCCATGCCGGTCGTCGTCATACGGCCCCATCTCATCTGGGGACCGGGCGATACCCAGCTCGTGGGGCGCATCGTTGACCGGGCCAAGTCAGGCCGCCTCGCCGTCGTGGGGACGGGTGCAGCACTGATCGACACGACGTACGTCGACAACGCCGCAGACGCGCTCGTCGCGGCTCTCGACACCGCACCGACACTCGGGGGAAGAGCCCTTGTGGTCACCAACGGCCAGCCGCGCCCGGTTCGCGAGATCCTGAGTCGGATCGTCATGGCCGCCGGTCTCGAGCCTCCCCGGATCAAGGTGCCGTATCGCGTGGCGCGTGCCGGTGGTCTCGTCGTCGAGCAGATCTGGGACCGGAGCAAGACGGATGACGATCCGCCGATGACCAGCTTCCTTGCCGAGCAACTCGGTACAGCACACTGGTTCGATCAGCGCGAGACCCGTCGAGCCATGAAGTGGGAACCCAAGGTCAGCCTCGACGAAGGGTTTCGGCGGCTGCAGCTGTGGTTCGAAGACGAAGCTCCCGGAGTCGCCTAACTCGACGGCTCATATGCCTTCGCACCGGCACGGATCGGCTCGGCGATCCAATTTTCCGGCGAAGGAAGCGGACACGTGAACTCCTCGTCGTAGACGCACCAGGGGTTCTTGGCTGTGTTGAAGTCGATGGTGACCTCCCCGACCGAGTCGGCGTCGACTCCCACGTAGCGGCCGCCGGCGTAGGTCTCGACTCCGCACGTGCCGTCCCTGAAGGGAATGAACGCTCCGCCGTCACCGTCATCGAGCACGGTCAGTCGATAGTCGGAGTTTCCAATGGAGAGCGCGACGACGCCGAGCATCGTGTACGAGCTCTCGATGCCGGCGGACGAAGGTACAGGGATCTTGCGAGGCATTTCCGGCTCGTAGCTGCCGATCAACTCCCAAGCGGCATCAGGGGGGAAGTAGTCCAGGCCGCGGAAATCGGGACGGTGTTCCTCTGGAAGAGGGGAGCTGTAGTGCTCGATGAGGAAGTCGTCGTGCTCCGAGCGCTCGCGCAGCAGCCGGTCTGTATCCATCTCGACGAGACTACTTCGCGGTGCGACAGACGGTGTCCACGAGAGGCGGCGGGGAGCTTCCCCACTCGGCGACCATTGCACCTCTTCGTGGTCGCTTTGCCGGGCCTCCCTACACTGCTGACGACGATGCCCGGGTCGGCCCCGGCATCGACCGGCCATCGAGCAGGAGTGACAACCCGGTGCTGAAGATTCGCTCTCTCTTCCGGAAAGAGACGCTCAAGGACGACGCTGTCGCGGGCTTGGTGCTCGGTGTAGAGAGCGTCCCCGACGGTCTCGCCGGAGGCCTGCTCGCCGGCGTGAATCCTGTGTACGGTCTCTACGCCTACATGGTGGGGACGTTCACGGGCGGTCTATTCACGAGTTCGTCGTTCATGGCCGTCCAGGCGACCGGGGCCATGGCGATCGTCGTCGCAGACGTCGGCGCCGTCCACTCGGCCGAAGACCCAGCCCGGGCACTGTTCACCCTGTCGATCCTGACCGGCATCGTGATGCTCGCGGCAGGACTTCTGAAGGCCGGGTCGATCCTCCGCTTCGTATCGAATGCCGTGATGGTCGGGTTCATCAACGCGGTCGGCATCAACATCATCCTCGGCCAATTGGACAACTTCACCGGCTATCAGTCCGAGGGAGCGAATCGGGTACTGCGAGCGTTCGACACCCTCCTCAGCCTTGGTCAGGCTTCTTGGCCGACCATCGCCGTCGGTGTTGCCACGATCGGGCTGATTCTCCTACTGGAACGCACCAAGCTCGGGGCACTCGGCATGGTCGTAGCCATCATCGCCGGATCAGCGATAGCTCCGCTCCTCGGGTGGGACGTAGCGATTCTCAACGACATCGCTGAAATCCCCAGATCCCTGCCACTTCCGATGATGCCTCAATTCGGGCTCATTCCGGTGCTCTTCATCCCTGCTCTCTCGCTCGCGTTCATCGGGTTGGTGCAGGGCGCCGGGATCTCGGCGAACTTCCCGAACGCCGACGGCAGCTATCCCGACGCCTCCCAGGACTTCGTCGGCCAGGGTGCCGCGAACGTGGCAGCGGGGATCTTCCAGGGGATGCCGGTCGGCGGCTCCATGTCGGCATCGTCGCTCGTCAAGAGCGCCGGCGCGAAGAGTCGCCTGGCCCTCCTGATAGCGGGCCTGGT
>JAUVNV010000266.1 GCA_030599515.1 Acidimicrobiia bacterium | reverse complement strand
GTCCTCACCGACAACCGACAACCGACAACCGACAACCGACAACCGACAACCGACAACCGACAACCGACAACCGACAACCGACAACCGACAACCGACAACCGACCACTACCGGATACCGACAACTCAGCTGATCTTCACCGTTCGCTCGCCTTCAACGATCCTGCCGATCACCGTGGCCTCCAGGCCGTGGGAATCGAAGCCTCTGATGAGCAGATCGGCATCGCCTTCCGGGGCTATGGCGACGAACCCGATCCCCATGTTGAAGGTTCGGAACATCTCTTCCTCGGCGACAGATCCGAGATCCTGGATGACGCCGAAAACGTCGGGAACCGTCCACCGGGATCGCTCGATGTCGGCCGCCGTGCCCTCCGGGAGGATCCTGGCAACGTTGCCGGGGAGACCGCCGCCGGTGATGTGGGCAAGTCCGTGGGCCTCGGATCGTGCAAGAGCGTTCATGACGGCGGGGGCGTAGACGATCGACGGCTGCAGCAGGGTCTCCGCGACCGTGAGATCCGAACCAGGGAACGGAGCGTCGAGGTCGAGTTGGTCGACGATGAGCGCCCTGACGAGGGAGAACCCGTTGGATCGAAGATTGGGACTATGCACCCCGATGATCACGTCACCGACCGCGACACGCTCGTTGTCGACTTCATCGCCGAGCTCGACGATCCCGAGCGCCGTCGCAGCGAGATCGAAGCGGTCGCCTTCGATGGTCCCGGGATGCTCGGCCGTCTCACCGCCGAGAAGCGCCACGTCGTTGTCGGCGCATGCGTCGGCGATCGACTCGACGAGTAGCTCGATTCGATCCAGGTCGAGATATCCCACGGCGATGTAGTCCTGCATGGCGATCGGGAGCGCTCCGGCGGCAGCGAGATCGTCGGCCACCATGGCCAGGAGGTCGTAGCCGAGACCCTCTACGAGGCCGGTGACGCGGGCGATCTCGGCCTTCGTGCCGACGCCATCCGTCGACATCATCAGCACCGGCTTCTGATAGCCGGGCGGAACGCGGATCCCGGCTGCGAATCCACCGAATCCCCCGATCACGTCATCGGTCCATGTCGACGTCACCCTCCAACCGATTCGGTCGATGAGTTCGTCGGCTGCGCCGAGATCGACGCCGGATTCACGATAGGTGCTCATCAGTTCCGCTCCAGAGCGTACTTGGCGTCGGCGGCCGGCACGTCCGTCGGATAGTCGCCCGAGAGGCAGGCCGTGCAGAACGTGGAGGCGCCGACGCCTGTCGCATCGATGAGTCGGTCGAGTTCGAGGTATCCGATCGAGTCGACGGCCAGGTAAAGGGCGATCTCATCCTCGGTCTTTCCGGCCGCGAGCAGCGTTGATCGCTCCCCGGTGTCCATGCCGTAGAAGCAAGGCCACCGGTACGGCGGGGACGAGATCCTCAGGTGCACTTCAACGGCGCCGGCATCACGAACCATTTGCACGAGCTGTCGCGTCGTCGAGCCGCGAACGATCGAGTCGTCGACGAGGATGACCCGCTTGCCGGCGAGTTCCCCCGGCATGGCGTTGAGCTTGAGGCGGATGCCCCGGTCGCGCAGTGCCTGTGCTGGTTCGATGAACGTGCGCCCGATGTATCGATTCTTCACGAGCCCATCGGTGTAGCGGATGCCGGAGGCCTCGGAGTATCCCTGTGCGGCGGGGATGCCCGATTCGGGCACGGGGACCACGACGTCGGCATCCACAGGGGCTTGATCCGCGAGTGCGACACCCATCCGGCGCCGGGCGCGGTGGACGGTCTCTCCCAGGAGGATCGAGTCGGGTCGTGAGAAGTAGACGAATTCGAAGAGGCAGAATCGCTCCTCGGTTGGTGGGAATGGGTGATGGCTCGTGACCCCGCTCGAGTCGATGACGACCATCTCGCCGGGTTCGATCTCGCGAACGAACTGTGCTCCCACGAGATCGAGGGCGGCGGTCTCCGAAGCGAGAACCCACTCGGCCCCCATCGATCCCAGCGCCAGCGGTCGGAACCCGAAGGGATCACGGATTCCGATCAGATGCGTCCGGTCCATCATCGTCAGTGAGAACGCCCCTTCGAACGAGGGGAGCACCTCGGCCAGCGCATCCGGAAGGGAGTCCCCGGTCTCGCGCATGCGGTCGGCGATCATCGCCGTCATCAACTCGGAGTCGGTGGTCGCGTCGTTCCGCTCAGCGGCCAACGCGAGTTCATGTGTATTCGTCAGATTCCCGTTGTGGGCGAGAGCGATCCCGTTGTGTCCAATCTGCCGGTACACCGGTTGGGAGTTGATCCATGAGGGAGAACCGGTGGTCGAGTAGCGCGTGTGCCCGATGGCGAGGCTGCCACTGAGACCGCCAAGCGTCGGCTCGTCGAAGACCTGTGCGACGAGTCCCATGTCCTTGTAGACGGTGACGGTCTCTCCGTCGCTGACTGAGATCCCTGCGCTCTCCTGTCCACGGTGCTGAAGAGCGAAGAGGCCGAAGTAGGTGAGTCGTGCCGCGTCCGAGTCGGGGCCGCAGATCCCGAACACGCCACACGACTCTCCCGGTCGTTCGAGTGATGCGTCTGTAGGTGGGGTCGCCATTCGGTGACGGGAGTGTATCGCAGGCCGGGGGACCTGCCCTCTTTCCCCGATCGTAGGACGGGGCCTTCCGCTTCTTCCGTCCCCTCAGAGGGCGGTGCCGACGAAGGGGGCGCAGGGGGTCGAGGAGAGCTACCAGCGAGGCCTCACTTCCGTCCCCCCGGCTTGCCGGGGGGACGCGGAGGAGCGTCAGCGACGTAGCAATAGGGGGGCTCTGGGAGCCTGAATCACGAAGATGAGGTCCGAGTGCTCGCGACCCCTCGGAGAGCCTCAACTACTCTGCTTCATCACAGTACCAAGGAGGAGAGCACGTGGGCGTTCCGAGGATCGACCGTTCCAAGATCGGCGTCCTCTTGATCGACGTTCAGCCGTTCTT
>JAUVNV010000057.1 GCA_030599515.1 Acidimicrobiia bacterium | reverse complement strand
CATCGGACGACGGTCTCGTAGTCTCGTTGAGTACGGACCGTGATCTTGCCGAAGAGCCGTTCGCGTTCGATCAGTTCGAGCCACTCGTTGAGATAACGGTCGAGACGGGCCTGCCGCTGCTCGACTTCAGGGAGTGAGAACACACCGTCCGCCTGATCGACGTTGTACTCCAGGCGTGCCCTTTCGGCTTCCTTGCGGGTCTTGAACGTTCCGAGACTCGGTCGCCGGTACCGGCCTTTCTGCGGGTCCCATGTGAGTTCGGCGAGCACGGTGAACGTGCCGTTGTCGCGTTCGAAGATCGTTCCTTTGAGCTTGGCCATGGTGGCTTCCCTTCCGTTGGTCGTCGGTCGGGAGAGCGCTCACCCTTGGTGTCGCCGGGCAACATCGGTTGCTCGACGGTTGCAGTTTGTCACCTGTTCTGGCCTGCGCCAAGCGACCACGGATGTCGCTGAGCGGCTACCCGCACGGGTTTCGGCAGGTCACAGGCCCACGTTCGGCGACTCATAATCGCTTGGCCGCAGGTTCGAGTCCTGCCGGGCCCACGCACGGTGGCTTCTACTTCCATCGACCCCGTCTCGGACTCGACGTCGTGCCGGGCATCTTCGCCGTTTCTGCCATGCGTTGGGGTTCGTCGGTGGCGTCGTGGTGCTGGTCCGGGTGGATCATCGGAGGTGGAATACGGTTCGAGTCCTGCCGGGCCCACGGTGTGAGCTTCGCTCGCGGTACGCTCGCCGGTGCTCGCTTCGAGTATGCGTCGCCTGCCACCTGTTCGTCCGGGCGAGCGCGGACGTCTCGTGACCATCTAGAGTTGTCTTGAGTTTCCCGGCCATCCCCGGATGGCTCGACGAACTCTGGAAGCGGATTACTGAAGGGAGAGCCGATGGCTCGAAAGAGATGGACATTTGCGATAGCCCTGATGCTCGTGTTGGCGCTGTTCGCGGCCGCATGCGGCAGCGACGACGGTGGGTCGAGCAGTGGTGACGAGGAGTTCAAGATCGCCTTCGTGCACGTCGGGCCAACTGCCGACAAGGGCTGGTCATGGGCTCACGATCAGGGAGCCAAGTACCTCGAGGCCAACATGCCGGGTGTCAAGATCACGACGCTCGAGAGCATCGACGAGGGACCGGACTCGCAGCGCGTATTCGAGGACCTTGCTGCAGACGGCAACACGCTGATCTTCGGCACCTCATTCGGGTACATGGATCCGATGCTCGCAGCAGCGGAGAACTTCCCAGATGTGACCTTTGTGCATGCCACCGGGTACAAGACATCGGACAACATGGGCAACTACTTCGGGGCTGCCGAAGAGGGCCGCTATCTGTCGGGCATGGCCGCCGGTGAACGCACCGAGACCAACCTGATCGGCTACGTGGCCGCCTTCCCGATCCCCGAGGTCCTTCGAGGGATCAACGCCTTCACGCTCGGCGTGCGTGAGATCAACCCCGACGCCGAAGTGCAGGTCGTGTGGACCTCGACCTGGCTCGATCCGACCAAGGAAGGCGATGCCGCTCAAGCCCTGCTCGACGCGGGCGCCGACGTGATCGCAATGCACCAGGATACGCCCGCACCCGGCCAGAAGGCCGAAGCGGCAGGGGCCGGTTGGGTCGGATACAACACCGACATGTCGGAATTCGCGCCGAACGGCTGGCTCACCGCCGCCATCTGGGATTGGGGTCCGTTCTATCTAACGACTGCCGAAGCGGTGAAGGCCGGGACGTGGAAGCCTGAGGTCGTCTACGGTCACATGGCCGACGGCATGGTCGACATCGCTTCGTTCGGGCCATCGGTCTCCGACGAGATGCAGGCGCTGATCGAAACCAGAAAGCAGGAGATCATCGATGGGACCTTCGCCGTGTTCCCCGATCCGATCGTGAACCAGGACGGGGTCGAGCAACCGCTCGGCGACATCTTCGGCATGGACTTCTTCGTCGAGGGAGTCATCGGTAGTCCGAAGAGCTGATCGAGTCCAACAAGCAACCGAGATGAGGGCCCCGCATGTGCGGGGCCCTCGCTCGTTGGGACGACAGCGATGTGTTCGGCTAGGGTGCCGCCATGTCCCAAGGTGCACAGAGTCAGACCCCGCCGGCCGTCGAACTGCGCGACATGGACAAGTCCTTCTACGGGGTATTCGCCAACGCCGATGTCAACTTCAGCCTGGCTCGCGGTGAAGTCCACGCCCTGCTCGGCGAGAACGGTGCAGGCAAGTCGACGCTCTGCTCTGTGATCGCCGGCCTCTACCGGCCGGACTCCGGCGAGATGCTGATCGACGGTGAGCCGACCATCTTCAAATCCCCAAAGGACGCCCTGGCCGCTGGCGTCGGGATGGTGTACCAGCACTTCCGCCTCGTTTCCAACCTGACGGTGGCCGAGAATCTCGCTCTTGGGAATCCCGACGTTGCAATGAGGCTCTCTCAGAAGGAACTCGAGGTCGAAGCGCGCGAGATCGGGGAGAAGTATGACTTCCCGGTCGATCCCTCGGCTCGGATATGGCAGCTCTCGGTCGGCCAGCAGCAACGGGTCGAGATCCTGAAGCTCCTCTATCGGAACGCGCGTATCCTCATCCTCGACGAGCCGACGGCCGTGCTCACACCCCAGGAGGGCGAAGCCCTGTTCCAGACCATGCGCGTCATGGCAGAAGAGGGTCGGTCGTTGATCTTCATCTCGCACAAGCTCCACGAGGTCAAGGAGGTCTCCGATCGTGTCACGGTTCTCCGAGAGGGCCGGGTAGTCGGCATCGCAGACACGGCCGATGCCGAGCCTCGAGATCTGGCCCGGATGATGGTCGGGAAGGATCTGGAGCTTCCCACGCGCGCCGCGAACGAATCGATCGGGGATCCGATGCTGGTCGTGAGAGATCTCGTGGTCCAGGGTGACCGTGGTCTCGACGCTGTGAACAAGCTGTCGATCACGGTGAATGCCGGCGAGGTTGTCGGGATCGCCGGTGTCTCAGGGAACGGACAGCGGGAGCTCGCTCAGGGCATCGTCGGGCTCATGAAGGTGACCGGCGGTTCGGTGCATCTCGATGGGGACGACGTGACGAAGATGAGTGTCCTGGCCAAGATCAAGCGCGGGATCGCATACATACCGCAGAGCCGCCTCGGCATGGGCCTCGCTCCGGGTCTTTCGACGGAGGACAATCTTGCTCTGAAGGAGTATCGGGTGCCTCCCTACTCGCGAGGACCGCTGCTCTCCGAGCGTGCGTTCAACGCGAGAGGCGAGGAGTTGATCGAGGAGTTCGACATCAGGGGTGTGCGGCCGGGTCTGCCGATTCGGCTGCTTTCCGGCGGCAACCTCCAGAAGGCGTTGATCGCACGTGAAATCGTCCAAGCCCACAAGGTCCTCATCGCCCGTTCTCCGACCAGAGGTCTCGACGTCGGGGCGACGGCCACCGTCCGTGACCAGATCCTCGCGGAACGCGATCGAGGCATCGCTGTGCTCCTGATCTCCGAGGATCTCGATGAACTCCTCGCGCTCTCCGATCGCCTTCTGGTGATGTACGAGGGAGAGATCGTCGGCGACATGCCGGCCTCCGAAGCTACGGCGGAGCGACTGGGCCTGCTTATGTCGGGGCAGAGCGAGGAGCAGATCGCGTGACTCGGCGTCTGATCGTTGAACCGCGCGGTCTCGCCCCCTGGTGGCTCAAGCTGTTGATTCCCGTTGCCTCAGTGTTCGCAGCGTTGATTGTCGGTGCCCTGTTCTTGAGTCTGACGGGCAACGACTGGTTCGAGGTCTACGGGAAGATGCTCGACACCGCTTTCGGTTCGGGCCGGGGTTTCGCCGAAACGCTGGTCTCCGCTACGCCCCTCATCCTCACCGGTGTCGCAGCAGCTATCGCCTTCAGGATGCTCGTCTGGAACATCGGGGGCGAGGGACAGTTGATCTTCGGAGCGATCGTCGCTGCCGGCGTGGGAATCTGGTTGAGCGGATCGACCCCACCGATTATCGCCATCACAGCCGTTGTCATTGCCGGAGCGGTTGGTGGAGCGTTCTGGGCTTCCCTCTCTGCGGTGCCCAAGGTCTACCTCGGCACCAACGAGATCATCACCACGCTGATGCTCAATTTCATAGCACTCAACCTGATGCAGTACCTGGTTCTGGGGAGCTTCAGCCCGTGGCGCGACCCCGAGGCGACGCAGTTCCCGCAGGGTCGGCCAATCATCGACACCGGTCGCATTCCCGAGTTCTTTCACCGACTCGACTGGGGGCTCTTCATCGCCATCGCCGTAGCGGTCCTTGCCTGGTTCGTGATCAGCAAGACGCGGAGCGGCTTCGAGTACCGCATCGTCGGAGATTCGTTCGATACTGCCCGGTACGCAGGGATCAAGGTTCCGAAGAAGGTGCTTGGAACGTTCCTCGCCTCCGGAGCAGCAGCCGGACTCGCCGGTTCGATACTGGTGGCAGGGATCCTCGGCAAGATGGATCCACGCTCACTCGACCTGGGTCTCGGGTTCATCGGAATCATCGTGGCGGCACTCGCCCGGCTCAATCCGATCGCCATCATCCCTGTCGCCATCCTGATGGGTGCACTCAACAACGCAGGACCGGCCCTCCAGTCGATCGGCGTTCCATCGGCCACGGTGACGATCCTCCAGGGCGCGATTCTGCTCTTCGCCGTCGCCGGGGAATTCCTGATCGCGAATCGGTTCCGGCGGCCCGATCGCACTCCCGAGGACGCTGAGATGAAGGCGGAGGTGAGCGCGGCATGAACGAATCCGTTCTCATGCTCACCATCATGGCCGCCATCGGTCTTGGCACGCCGATCGTATTCGCAACCGTGGGCGAGATCCTCGCCGAACGGTCCGGGATTCTGAACCTCGGAGTTCAGGGGATGATGCTCGTTGGAGCCGTGGCGGGATTCTGGATAACGTTCCAGACGGAGAACCTCTGGCTCGGCGTACTACTTGCGATGATCGCCGGTGCTGCGCTCTCGGTGATTCACGCCTTCAACTCGGTGACGCTGCGCGTGAGCCAGATCGTGTCGGGCCTGGCATTGACGATCTTCGGAACCGGCGTCGCTGTTTTCGTCGGTCGCGCCGGGGATATCCCGCTGATCGGAGAGCCGTCTCCCGCCGTATTCAACAAGCCGATCCTGCCTGAGGCGCTCGCCGATCTCCCGATCGTCGGGCCTCTCATCTTCGGTCACGACGCGCTCGTGTATCTGTCGTGGATCGTTGTCGCGGTGTCGAGTTTCTACCTCTTCCACACCCGTCCGGGATTGACCGTGCGGGCCGTCGGAGAAGACCCGGCGAGCGCGGAGGCGGCTGGCATCGACGTGTCTCGAATCCGCTATATCCACGTCATGATCGGCGGGGCGCTCGCCGGCCTCGGCGGGGCCTACTTCTCACTTGCGCTTGTACCATCGTGGCTAGACAACCCCGTGGGGCCGGCTGGGTGGATAGCCATCGCTCTGGTGATCCTCGCTTCGTGGAGGCCGTGGAGGGCACTCTGGGCCGCATACCTCTTCGGGGCTGCCGGACGTGTGAGCTTCACGTTCCAGACACTCGGCATCGCGATTCCCGCCAGCCTGCTGGCCATGCTGCCGTTCATCCTTGCGATCCTCGCGATGCTGGTACTCACCAGCGGGAAACGTGCTCGATTCCTGGGTGCTCCGGCTGCTCTCGGAATCCCGTACTTCAGGGAAGAGCGCTGATCTTCGCGTGTCCTGGATCCTGCTGACCAACGATGACGGCATCGATAGTCCCGCGCTCGCACCGTTCGCCGCGGCACTTGCCGATCTCGGAACGGTCCGGGTCGTCGTGCCCGATCGAGAACGCAGCTGGGTGGGCAAGGCGATCACCAGATTCGATCCGATCCGGGTCGTGAAGGTCGGGCTCGACGGGGGAGTGGCGTGGACCTGCACCGGGTTCCCTGCCGACGCCGTCCAGATCGGGATCCACGGGCTCTTCGATGAACCCCCTTCGCTCGTCGTCTCCGGGATCAACGTCGGCTACAACTACGGAGCGGCGTTCCTGATGTCGTCGGGAACGGTCGGTGCCGCGATCGAAGGCTGGGTTTCGGGGATTCCGTCGATCGCTGTTTCGACCGGGGGGAAAGGTGACTGGGCGACGTGGAAGCGGAAGGTCCACGAGCGGGAAGCACTGCTCGACTGGGAACGCCTCGCAACCGTCGCGACGAGCCTCGTCGATGAGGCCCGCACGTCTGGCTTGCTCGACCTCGCCGACGTCGTCACGGTCAATCTGCCGTTCGATACGACAGTCGACACGCCGCGACGGGTAGCCACCGTTGCCCGCGTGGGCTACGACCGTCTCTTCCGCGACCAGGGAGACGGGATCTACACGCACGATTTCGGAGGCGGCTTCGTGGAGTTCGACGCCACGGAAGGCACGGATCTCGCAGCAGCCCGGAAGAACTACGTCTCGATCACGCCGCTCTGCATGCCGACCGCAGCGTCCGTTCCCGACGACGTCCGTTCCCGCCTGGAACGGTGAGCCTGGGGAGTTGCCCGATCCGACGGCGATCCCTCGCGTAGGGGTCCTCCGGCCCTTGTCGTGGCCGCCCGAATCGGCGATTGTGCAGTGCAGCACCAACACGGGTGTGCCTCTCGAGGGAGAAGACATGGCCATACGGATCAAACGCGTGGGAGTTCTCGGAGCCGGGGTGATGGGCCAGGGCATCGCCGCTCACCTTGCCAATGCGGGAATACCTTCGTACCTGTTCGACGTCGCACCGCGAGAACTCACAGACGCGGAGGCCGCCGCGGGGCTCACCCTCGATGATCGAGCCGTCCGCAACCGGATATCGGTCGACGGCGTCGTCGCGATGAAGCGAGCCAAACCCGCGCTGCTGTACCGCGCCGATCTGGCGTCTCTCGTCACGGCGTGCAACTACGAGGACGACCTCGAGAAGCTCGAAGAGTGCGACTGGATCGTCGAGGTCGTCGTCGAGCGGATGGACATCAAACAGCGCGTCTTTGAGATGGTGGATAAGCACCGGCGCCCCGGCAGCGTCGTTTCGTCCAACACCTCGGGCCTCTCGGTGGAAGCGATGGCAGAGGGGCGCAGCGAGGACTTCCGGCGCCACTTCATGGTGACCCACTTCTTCAACCCGGTCCGCTACATGCGCCTCCTGGAGATGGTTCCGATCGGCGACACCGATCCGGACGTGTTCGCTGCGATGGCGCAGTTCGGGGAGCGGGTGCTCGGCAAGGGCATCGTGTACTGCAAGGACACGCCGAACTTCGTGGCCAACCGCATCGGCACGTTCGGTATGGCCTCGGTCTTCCACTGGATGGCGGAGTACGGAATCGGCGTCGCCGAGGCCGACGCGGTGTTCGGCCCTGCGATGGGTCGGGCCAAGTCTGCCGTTTTCCGCACCGCCGACATCGTCGGTCTCGACACGATGGCTCACGTGATAGCGACGATCGCCGAAGGCTGCCCCGATGATCCATGGCGGGACCGATTCGTGGCCCCCGAGGCGATGCAGCGGCTGATAGCCGACGGCAGGCTCGGCGCCAAGACCGGTGCAGGGTTCTACAAGAAGGTCAAGGGAGAGAAGGGCAGTGTCATCCTCAGCCTCGATCTCGCCACCCTCGACTACGTGGATGCGGGCAAGGTCCGGTTGGCCGCCGTGGGAGCCGCTCGAAAGAAGGAAGCGCCCGGCGAGAAGGTCGCCGAGATGATCTGGTTCGATGACAACCACGGTCGCCTGGCCTGGAAGGTCACGGCCGAGTCCTGCATCTACGCTCTCGAACTCCTCGGCGAGATCGCCGATGACATCGTCAACATCGATCGGGCCATGCGCTGGGGCTTCGGCTATGAACTGGGACCGTTCGAGACGTGGGACGCGATCGGCGTCGAGCGATCAGTCGAACGGATGCGCGCCGAGGGCATGATCGTGCCCGAGGCCGTCAACCGGCTCATCGAGCACGGCGAAGGCACGTGGTACGTCAAGAGGGATGGCGCCCGGTACTACTGGGACGTCACCACCGAGACATACGTGCCGGTCCCGATCTCAGAAGGGATGGTCTTCCTGTCGTCGCTCGCCGACTCCGGCAAGGTCCTCGCGAGCAACCCGGGAGCGACGCTCTACGACATGGGCGACGGCGTCGCGTGCGTTGCCTTCCACACGAAGATGAACGCGATCGATCCCACCATCGTCGAGATGATCAACACGGCCTGCGACATGGTCGACAACGGCGAACTCGTTGGTCTCGTGGTCGGAAACGAGGCTGCGAACTTCTCAGTCGGTGCGAACGTCGGACTCATCGGGATGCTCGCGATGTCCAAGGACTGGGATCAGATCGACCAGGCCATCCGTGAACTGCAGGACGCGTTCATGCGTATGAAGTACTGCGACGGTCCCGTCGTGATCGCGCCACGCGGGATGGCACTCGGCGGCGGCTGCGAGATCGTCATGCATGGCGACACTGTGCGAGCCTCGGCCGAGTCATACCTCGGTCTCGTCGAGATCGGTGTTGGTCTCATCCCTGCCGGCGGTGGATGCAAGGAGATGGCATTCCGTCACTACGGCTCGATCCCGGACGGCGTGAAGGCCGACTTGTTCCCGTTCATGGAGAAGGTGTTCATGACGGTCGGTATGGGCACCGTGTCGACGAGCGCCGAGGAAGCGAGGACCCACGGATTCCTCCGGCGCTCCGACCGGGTCAGCCTGAATCCCGATGCTGTGCTCGCGGATGCGAAGTCCGACGTGCTCGCCATGGTGGCGACCGGATATCGACCACCCGCCAGGCGCAAGGTTCCGGTGCCGGGAACGGGTGGAATCGCCGCCCTGAAGGTCGGTGCCCACGGCATGCAACAGGGTGGGTACATCACCGAGTACGAGGAGCACCTCGCCACAGTCCTTGCCTCGGTGCTGTGCGGTGGAGACGTTCCTGCCGGCACTCAGCTCAGCGAGCAGGACTTCCTCGACTTGGAGCGGGAAGCATTCGTCGGCCTCTGCCACGAGCAGAAGACGATCGACCGAATCATGCACATGCTCGAAACCGGCAAGCCGTTGCACAACTGATCAAGAGAAGGAGCAGAGCTATGAGCACAGGAGTCGTGGTCACCCACGCGTACCGAACCGCAGTGGGCAAGTCCGGAAAGGGCACCCTGCGGGAGACCAGGCCCGATGACCTGCTCGGCCGCCTGATCGAGGAGTTGATGACGCGGATCCCGAACGTGGACCCGGCCGACATCGACGACGTGATCATCGGCTGTGCCTTCCCCGAAGGCGAGCAAGGGATGAACGTGGCCCGCATCGCCGCGCTACGAGCCGGGCTGCCGGTCTCGGTGCCGGGGATGACGATCAACCGCTTCTGCAGCAGCGGCTTGCAGTCGCTGGGTTCCGGCGCGGCGCAGATCGCCGCCGGGTGGTCGAAGATCGTGCTCACGGGCGGCGTCGAATCGATGTCGCTGGTGCCGATGGGCGGTCAGAAGCCGGCGCCGAACCCGTACCTGGCCAGCGAATTCATGGCGGCTTACGACGGCATGGGAATCACGAGTGAGACCGTCGCGGAACGATACGACGTGAGCCGCGAGGATCAGGACGCATTCGCCGTCGAGTCGAACAGGCGTGCCTTGTCGGCGATCAGCGAGGGACGATTCGAGGACGAGATCATCCCGCTCGAAGTGACCGTCGGTGGCAAGACCGTGATGTTCGATACGGACGACGGGCCGCGTGAGAGCACTCTCGAAGGTCTTGCGAGGTTGCGGCCGGTGTTCAAGGTCGACGGCCGCTCGACGGCAGGCAACTCGTCGCAAACATCCGATGGTGCCGCGATCGAGGTTCTGATGAGCAGGGAGACGGCAGCCGAGTATGGTTTCGCACCGCTCGCCGAACTCGTCACCTACCAGGTTGCGGGGGTGCACCCCGACGAGATGGGGATCGGCCCGACGGCGGCGATCCCGAAGGTGCTCGAAGCGGCCGGGCTGACGGTCGATGACATCGGCCTCGTCGAACTGAACGAAGCGTTCGCCAGCCAGGCGCTCTACTCGATGCGCACACTGGGTCTCGATCCGGCGATCGTCAACGTGAACGGCGGCGCCATCGCCCTCGGGCACCCGCTGGGTTGCACCGGGGCGAAGCTGACGGCGACACTCCTCCACGAGATGCAACGACGCGACGTCGAATACGGCATCGTGAGCATGTGCATCGGCGGCGGCATGGGAGCGGCAGCGATCTTCAAGAGGTAGAGGAGGGCTCGCTGCGCTCGCCGTACTGAGTACTGGGTACTGAGTACGGGCCCTGGCGTACTCTGCTGGGCTGTGAGCGAAGCGAACCGTGAACTCCGTGGGCGGATCGATCGACTTCCTCGGGCTGTTCGGCGGCGGTTTCATCGGCGGCTGACCGGGGCTGAGCGCATCGACGACGTCGATCGAAGCGCTGAGGCGCGTGCCAAGATCTCTCGTGCGATCTCCGAGATCGAAGACCGGTTGAAGCGGCGCAGGGCGGCCGTACCGAAACGCATCACGTACCCCGAAGGGCTGCCGATCACGTTGTGGCGTGACGAGTTGTTGACGGCCATTCGCGACCACCAGGTCGTCATCGTGGCGGGGGAGACGGGATCGGGGAAGAGCACGCAGATCCCCAAATTCTGTCTCGAACTTGGAAGAGGCGTCGAGGGAGTGATCGGCCATACACAGCCTCGTCGGATCGCGGCCCGATCGATCGCCGATCGCATCGCAGAAGAGATCGGCACGAAGGTCGGGGATGCCGTCGGGTACGCCGTGCGCTTCTCCGATCAGACCGGTGATTCCACGCTCGTGAAGGTCATGACGGACGGCTTGCTCCTCGCCGAGATCCATCGTGATCGGCGCCTCGAGCGATACGACACGATCATCATCGACGAAGCCCACGAGCGAAGTCTCAACGTCGACTTCTTGCTCGGTTACCTCAAGACGCTGCTCCAGAAGCGGCCCGATCTCAAGCTGATCATCACGTCGGCGACGATCGACACCGACCGCTTCTCGCAGCACTTCGATGATGCCCCGGTCGTTGAGGTCACGGGTCGTACCTACCCGGTCGAGATTCGGTATCGGCCGCTGAACGACCCCGTCCGCCCCGAAGCCCGAGACCAGACCCAGGGCATCTGCGACGCCGTCGAAGAGCTGTACACCGAAGGGAACGGAGATATCCTCGTTTTCTGCTCGGGGGAGCGGGAGATCCGCGATGCCGCGGACGCACTCTCCGACCTGGCCCTGCCCTTCACGGAGATCCTGCCGCTCTACGCCCGCCTCTCCGCGGCAGAGCAGCACCGGGTCTTCGCCCCTCACACAGGGAGGAGGGTGGTCGTCGCCACGAACGTTGCAGAGACGTCGCTGACCGTTCCGGGCGTCCGGTACGTCGTGGACGTTGGAACCGCCCGGATCTCCCGCTACAGCCGGCGGACCAAGGTGCAGCGCCTCCCGATCGAACCGATCTCCCAGGCCTCAGCGAACCAGCGTGCAGGACGGTGTGGCCGCCTGGGCCCGGGCATCTGCATCCGCCTCTACGAAGAAGACGGGTTCGAGACCCGGCCCGATTTCACCGAACCGGAGATCCAACGGACGAACCTCGCCTCGGTGATCCTCCAGATGGCCGCGCGGGATCTGGGGGACATCGAGACGTTCCCGTTCCTCGACCCTCCGGACAGCAGATCGATTCGCGATGGCGTTGCCCGGCTCGTCGAACTGGGTGCGATCGACGGAACGCTCAAGGACGGTCGGCCGCGACTCACCCGGCTCGGGAGGCAGCTCGCGGATCTCCCCATCGACGTCCGCCTCGCCCGCATGATCATCGAAGCGAACCGAACCGCCTGCCTTCGCGAGGTGCTCATCATCACGACGGCGCTCGCCATTCAGGATCCGAGGGAGCGACCGACCGAGAAGCAGATGCAGGCCGATCAACTCCACGCCCGCTTCCGCGACGAAGAGTCCGACCTTTACAGCTGGCTCAAGCTCTGGGAGTACCTCGGTGACGAACGCAAGGCACGGACTTCGAACCAGTTCCGGCGGATGTGCCGGAATGAGTACCTGAACTACCGGAGGGTTCGCGAGTGGCAGGAT
>JAUVNV010000259.1 GCA_030599515.1 Acidimicrobiia bacterium | reverse complement strand
TCGGTGCAGTCTCAGTCGCCCAGGTCGGGGCGTTCGCTGCCGCCAACTTCATCCTGCCGCGCCTTCTGACGCCGAACGGTCGGATCCTGAGGATCGCTGCCGCCGTTCTCCTCCTCCTGAACATCGCCAGTGCCATCCCCAACATCTATGGCGTGCTTGTCGCCATTCGCCTGGTAGCGGGGTTCGCCGCCGGCGCGATGACATGGCTCACCTGGACGAGCGCCATGCAGGAGCGAACATCGATGGCGGCCGTCGCGTCGACGGGTCCCCTGACCGTCCTCGTCGGTGCCCCACTCGTTGCCTTCGTCGCCGGATACGGCGACCGGGCCGTCTACGTCCTGATGGCGCTCGTGACGATCCCTGCCATCCTGCTCACGGCCCGGGTTGCGGGAGAGCGGCGCACGCGAGGTTTGGTGAGCCGCTCCAGATCGAACCGAGTCCTGCTGTTGGCCCTCGCCGGCACAACCCTGTTCGGTTCGGCCCTCTTCATCAACGAGACGCTTGTCGCGCGGGACGTTCACGGCCTGTCAAGCATGGCCGCGTCTCTGGCATTCAGCATGAACGCTGCCGGCGGTCTGCTCGGCGCTCGCCTGTCCTCGCGGCATCGAAGACCGGGGTGGATGATCGCTTCGATCGCACCTGCCGCCGTCATGACCGTGATGGGACCCCCGGCGTTCTTCTTCATCGGCATGACATGGTGGGGCTTCGCCTTCTGGATGTCCATCCCCGGAGTCCTGCAGATGCTCTCCGAACGATCGCTCTCCCCGAGTGAGCGGGCGGGCGATGCTCAGGGGTTGATGGCCGTTGGGCGTTCCATCGGGCCGGTGCTCGGCGGAGCGTTCGTGGACGTCGGGAGTCTCGTGACGCTCGCAGTCGTGTCGGCCGTCGGCCTCACGACGTCCGGAGCGATGGTCATCGGAGTCCAGGAGGGCCGTGAGCATCTTCCCCCGACGGATCCTCGAACGGTCTAGGCCACTTCCGTTCAGTGTGGATCAGCGGAAGAAGCGGTCCGCGATTCGACGAACGGTCGTCGCCGACCGTTGTGTCGTCTGCATGCCGAGTGTCCGGATCACTCTTGCCTCGCTGTGATTCGACTCGCGCCGGAGCCCGATATGTGACCAGTAAACCTCCCTACCTATCACGGTGAGACGGTCGTTTCCACCGGTTGCCGCCACAAGCCGGTCGATATCGTCTGGATTGGGAACAAAGGGAAGGAATGAAATCTCGAGATTGTCTTCTTCTTCGCCGAAGGGTCTGAGGTCCGCGACAGCAACGGTCTCGGTGGCCGTGCGGAGATAGACGGGCACGTCGAATCCGAGTTCGCTCGAGAGAGCAAGCTCGAGTCTTTCGACGATGTCGTCAGAGGCGCGGGCCTCGAAAATGACGTTCCCCGACGCGATGTACGTGCCGACGTTCTCGAATCCCGCTCCTTCAACGATCGATCGAAGCCGCTCCATCTTCACGTGCCTGGGCGGCGTGTTGATGGCGCGTAGAAGGGCTACGAATCGTGGCATCGACGATTCAGTCCCAGACAGTGGCGACGAGGCGCCCGGTCGTGTCGCCCGCTTCGCCAATCGCATGCAGAACGCCGACTTCGTCGAGTGGGCGGGTCTCAGCGAGTGAGATCTTGAGGAGGCCGTAGCCGAGCATCGCAGCAAGCGCATCGAGGCCCGCGTAGTCCGGTTCGACGAGCATCCATTCGCCCGTCACGTTGGCGTCACTGAGCTGTTCCTGAGAAGGCAGATCGTCGGGTGATGAGAGGACAACGAGATGCCCACCGTCACGCAATGTGCGGAGTGCCCGAACCGGAGAGCCATCGGACCCCACGAGATCGAGAACGACGTCCATGTCCGCTGCCACTTCGGCAAAGTCGTCAACGTCCGTGTTGATGGCATGGCCGACCGCAAGGGTCTTCAACACGTTCTGTCTCGCGGATACCTCCGTCGCCCAGACCTCTGCCCTTCGGGCCTTGGCGATCTGCACTGCAAGCTGGCCAACATTGCCGCCTGCACCATGGATCAGGACCCGATCACCTGTTCCGACGTGGAGCGTGTCGACGATGGCCTGGTAGGCAGTGAGTCCGGAGAGGGGAACGGCTGCGGCGGCGAGGTCGGCAACACCATCCGGGATGCGAGCCAACTGACGGGATGGCGCAACGACGAACTCAGCGTAGGCGCTCGCTGGATCCGGAAACCGGGGCATGCCGAAGACGCGGTCACCCTTCCGGAACCGGGTCACTCCCGCACCGGTCTCCTCGACGATCCCTGCGATGTCCCATCCCAGAACCATCGGCGACGACGTGTCGAAGCTGGCGTACATGCCGCCTCCACTTCGCGTCTTCCAGTCGATCGGATTCACACCGATGGCATCGACTCTCACCAGAACCTCGGTCGGTCTGGGCTCGGGCCGCGCGATCGATCCGAACGTGAGGTTCTCCACCCCGCCCTTCGTGAAGCTGACCGCGTTCATGTTTGCCATCCCTGTCTCCGTTCAACAATGGGGGATCTTTCGACGGGCCGTGCCCGCAAAGAAGAAGCTAGCCGAAACCGACTCAGCAGGGCCATCGCATTTCTGGCGACTCACCTTTTCTGTCACGGGCTCCTGATATGTTGCGTGTATGGTTGATGTGGCCACTGATGTGATTCCCGTGGGGCTTGATGGGATGGGGCCGGGTCCGGTTTTGGCCGGGTTCTTGGCGTCGATCGATGTGACCCGGGTGTCGGGGTTCGACCGGATCGTGGTGGTGCGGGCTCATCAGCGTATGGCGTCGCATTATGCGGCTCGGGGCTATCGGGCGATGGCTGCGGTGGTTGACGCGATGTCCGAGTTCGAGGGTGTGGGGCGGCCGGAGGACGCTGCGGAGTGTGCGGCTGCTGAGATCCGGGCGGCGTTGCATCTAACACGGCGTGCCGCGGACGTTGAGCTCTCGTTCGCGTTGGATCTTCGTGATCGTCTCCCGAGGCTCGCTTCGATGCTCGAATCCGGGGAGATCGACGTGCGGCGGGCGAGGACGATTGAACGCAGCACGGTGCATCTCAGTGACGAGGCGGCGCGGGGTGTTGTGGACCGGATCGTCGATGTGGCGTCTCGTTTGACGACGGGGGAGTTGGCTGCCCGGATCCGCAGGCTGTGTATCGGAGCAGACCCCGTCGCCGCCGACGACCGGTACCGTCAT
>JAUVNV010000146.1 GCA_030599515.1 Acidimicrobiia bacterium | reverse complement strand
GTCGGACGAGTGCTATTCGGACATCTACGAGGAGGACGTCTACCCGGATGGACCGATGTCGATCCTCCAGGTTGCCGGCGACGGTACGCACGGTGCGCTTTCCTATCTGAGCCTCTCGAAGCGATCGGGGATGACGGGTTACCGGTCGGGCGCCATCGTTGGTGATCCCGAGGCCATCGCCGCGTTGAAGGCGCTGCGAGCCACGACGGGGACCGCGTCGCCTGAGTTCGTCCAGGCAGCGGCCATCGCCGCCTGGAGTGATGACGACCACGCGACCGAACGGCGGGCGATTTTTGCGGAGAAGCGCCGGATCCTTCGAGCAGCGTTCAACGATCTCGGGTACGAGACCGTCGCGTCACATGCCGGCCTGTATCTTTGGATTCGCGTCGACGGTGACATGGCGTTCACCGACCGGTTGCTTGAGGAGGGGATCGTCGTGTCGCCGGGTCGATTCTTCGGTCCGGGCGGTGAGGGTTTCATCCGCCTGGCACTCGTCCCGACGGTCGAGGAGTGCGTCGTCGCAGCCGACGTCCTCCGGACTCTCCTTGCGCCCGGGCTCTGACCGCCGGCACAGGTAGCGTGCCGCGGGTGCCCACAGGCCGTCGTTCGGGTACTCAGTGCCGGGTACCCGGTATTCAGTGCCGAGCATCGCGACGGAGTCTCGATTCGTCGGGCACACGGTCGTACACTGGTCAGCATGACTGACCGAGAACTGATCGAAGCCGCGTACGCGGACCTCGCCGTCCTCCGGGAGGCGACCGACGCGATCCACCGGACTGTCGCGTTGCTCGATGCCGGGGAGATCCGCGTCGCAGAGAAGATCAACGGCGACTGGGTCGTCAACGCGTGGGTGAAGGAAGCGATCATGCTCTACTTCCGCATCACCGAGGTGCGGACGATGGGGGCCGGTCCGTTCGAGTATCACGACAAGATCCCGACGAAGACCGGCCTGCATGAAGCAGGTATCCGTGTGGTGCCGCCCGGTACCGTGCGATACGGGGCCTTCTGCGAGCCGGGTGTCGTTGTGATGCCGGGCTACGTCAACATCGGGGCCTACGTCGGATCCGGCACCATGGTCGACACGTGGGCAACCGTCGGCTCCTGCGCCCAGATCGGGCGTGACGTCCATCTCTCCGGCGGCGTCGGCATCGGCGGCGTGCTTGAACCTGCCGGAGCGCGCCCCGTCATCATCGAAGACGGCGCATTCATCGGGAGTCGTTCGATCGTCGTTGAGGGCGTCGTCGTCGAGGCTGGAGCGGTTCTTGGAGCCAACACAACGCTGTCAGCATCGATCCCGATCATCGACGTCACCGGGGATGAGCCGGTTGAGATCAGGGGAAGGGTCCCGGCAAACGCAGTTGTCGTTCCTGGTGCCAGGGCGAAGGAATTCCCGGCAGGCACCTACCACCTTCAGGCGCCGCTCCTGATCGGCTATCGGTCGGAGACAACCGACAAGAAAACATCGCTGAACGACGCTCTCCGGACGTTCGCAGTAGAGATATGAGCCTCTCCGACACGTTGGTCGAACTGATCAACATCTCATCAGTGATCGGCAACGAAGAGGAGATCACCTCTGCGATCGAGTTTCGCATGACGGCGGCCCGGCACGTCAACCGACTCGGCAACGCTCTCGTCGTCGGGGAACCAACGGGCAAGCCGATCATCGCCCTCTACGGGCACACAGACACCGTCCCCGAGCAGGGCAACGGCACCGCCAGCGTTCACGGTGAGCGCGTCTACGGCCTCGGTGCTTCGGACATGAAGGCCGGAGTCGCAGTGATGGTGCACGTGCTCGAAGATCCGGCGGTCATCGAAGGTCCGTACGACGTCATCGGCGTCTTCTACGACAAGGAAGAAGGCCCGTCGGCCGACAACGGCCTCGAGGACGTCCTCGATGCCGTTCCATGGCTCGCCACCGCCGAATTCTCGGTCGTCCTCGAACCGACCGATCTCAATCTCGAACTGGGATGCAACGGCGCGATGAACGCAGACATCGTGTTCAGCGGCCACGCGGCGCACAGTGCCCGTCCGTGGCTCGGCGAGAACGCTGTGACAAAGGCCGGTGCGTGGCTCGCGGAGATGCATGACCGCCGTCCGGAGCCGGTCGAGATCGCCGGTCTCGAGTACCGGGAGGTCTTCTCTGTGACGAAGGCATCCGGGGGGATCGCCAACAACGTGCTGCCATCCCGGTTCACCCTCAACCTCAACTACCGCTTCCCACCGATCTACAACCTTGAGCGGGCCGAGGCCAGGCTACGAGACGTCGCATCCGCGGCCGACGAGATCATGATCACGGACAGGGCATCGCCCGGGATGATCCCCGAGGGAAATCCGCACCTCGAACGCCTCGAGGAACTCGTAGGAGGGGCGAAGACGGCGAAACAGGGGTGGACCGACGTTGCCCGTCTCACCGGGCGAGGCGTCCCGGCCGTCAACTACGGACCGGGCGAGGTCGCCCAGGCCCACCAGGTGACCGAGTCGGTGCCGGTCGAGAACCTCGGGATCGTCTTCGACGTGCTCCACGGTTTCCTGACGACGTAGGGGGTAAACCGGGTCGACGTCGTCGGTGTTCGGTAGCCTTCGAGACGAGCGAAAGAGGGATCGTCTGTGGCAGATGTGGTCTTGGAATGCAGTGGCCTACGCAAGGAGTACGGGGACCTTGTCGCCGTTGATGGCGTCGGATTCTCCATCGAGGCGGGGGAGACCTACGGCCTGCTCGGCCCCAACGGAGCAGGCAAGACAACGACGATCTCGATAATCGCCGGTCTTCTCGACAGCGACGGCGGCGCCGCCGTCGTGTCGGGGAACGAGATCACGACGAAGAGCACGGCGGCCAAAGCAGCGATCGGACTCGTGCCGCAGGATATCGCCATCTACCCGGATCTCACCGCCAGGGAGAACCTCCGGTTCTTCGGGAAGCTGTACGACATCGGGGGAAGCCTCAACGAACGCGTCGACGAGATTCTCGACGTCATCGAGCTTTCGGATCGGGCCGACGATCAGACCAAGGAGTACTCGGGCGGCATGAAGCGCCGCCTCAACATCGGACTCGGGCTGCTCCACAAGCCGGACCTGCTGATCCTCGACGAGCCGACCGTTGGGGTCGATCCGCAGAGCCGAAACGCCATCCTCGAGAACGTGGAACGACTCGGTGCCGAGGGCATGGCCGTCCTCTACACGACGCACTACATGGAGGAGGCCGAACGCCTCTGCGACCGGGTGGGAATCATCGACGAGGGGGTGATCGTCGCCGAAGGAACACGCCGCGAACTCGTAACCCTCGTCGGGGAGCGGGATCGGCTGCACCTCGAAGTGTCCGGCGATGCATCCACCGTTGCAGATGCGGTATCGGCGATTCCCGACGTCGAATCGTGCTCATCAGCCGGGTCCGAGCTCGAGGTTGTCGCCGTGAGCGCGTCACGCGCCCTGCCCGACGTCGTCCTCTCCGTCAACGACGCCGGACTTGACGTGCTCACCGTTCAGGTGTCGGAGCCGGACCTTGAATCGGTGTTCCTCCATCTCACAGGGAAGGCACTACGGGAGTGATTGGCGCCGCGTTCACGATTACGGCCAAGGACTTGAAGGAGCGGTTCCGCGACCGATCGGCGATCATGCTGGCCGTCGTCGTTCCTCTCGGCCTCGCGTTCATCATGAACCTGACGCTCGGGCCGGTGACCGAACAGTCCTTCAGTACTGGGGTCGCTGTTTACGATGCCGACGGCGGTCCGATCGCCGTCGGCTTCGGCGAGATGCTCGCCGGAATCGATGCCGCAGGATTCGTGTCCGTCACCGACGTCGCTACGGAGGCGGACGCGAGGTGGCTTGTCGACGATCACAGCGTCTCAACGGCCTATCTGGTGCCCCAGGGCCTTTCGGAGGCGGTCGCAGCGAACGAGGCAGCGGAGATCGTTGTCGTTGCAGATCCAGACCAGCCGATCGGCTCTGCGGTCGGGAAGGCGCTCGCCGACGGATTCGCCGCCGAGGTGAACGCCGTTCGGCTCTCGGTCGCCACGGCGCTCGCACTAGGCGCCGACGATCCGGAGGGACTCGCTGTTGCAGCTCAGGAGTCGAGCCCGACGATCGTCCTTGCCGACGCGTTGACTGAGGGGCGCGGCTTCGACTTCTCCAGCTTCTACGCGACAGGGATCGCCGTCTTCTTCATGTTCTTCACCGTTCAATTCGGTGTGCTCAGCATCATCGACGAGCGCGAGAACGGAACGATGCCGCGTCTCCTGGTCGCCCCCATCTCGAAGCAGTCGATTCTCATCGGAAAGCTGCTTGCTTCATTTCTCGTAGGTGTCGCGAGCACCGTCGTCCTATGGCTCTCCACCACGTTGCTGATGGGAGCCGAGTGGGGCGGATCGCTGATCGTCATCGTTCTCATTGCCGCGGGTGTCACGGCAGCCATGGGACTCACTGCCGCGATCGCAACAATCGCGAAGACCGCTGAACAAGCGGGCGCGATCACTGCGTTCGTGGTTGTCGTGTTCGGCGTACTCGGTGGCACGTTCTTCCCGGTGTCACGAGTCTCCGGGGCCTTCTCCGCGATCAGCCGGGTGACACCGCATTTCTGGCTGATGGAGGGTTTCCGGCGTTCGTCGGCGGGGGAGGGGATCGTCGACATCCTCCCGGCGCTTGGAGCGATCCTGGCATTCGCGATCATCCTCGGATCGATCGGACTGATCCGCGCCCAGGATCTGGTGAGACACCAATGAAGACCCTCGCGATCGCTGCGAACAGCCTCCGTCGTCTCTTCCGCGATCGGGCCAACCTCTTCTTCATCTTCGTGTTGCCGATCGTGCTCATCCTCGTTCTCGGACTCGTGTTCGGAACCGCGTTCACGTCGCGAGTGGCACTCATCGCCCCCGACAATGACGACCTTGCCCTCGACATCGCTGATCGCATCTCATCGTCGACGGTGTTCGACACGGTCGAGGCTGATGACGTCGAGACGGCACGGGCTCAGCTGCGACGCAACGACGTCGATGCGGTGATCGTGATCCCGGACGGCTACCGCGACTCTCTTCTCGACGGAGAGGCTGTGGAGATCGCCTACTACGCGACGCCGACAGGTGGGGGGTTCGATGTTCGCTCCGTAGCCGAGGCGGCGATCGCGGAGCAGGCGGCTGTGATCCGGGCTGCCCGATTCGCGACCGTGGAGACCGATGCCGACGCGGCAACGGCACTCGAGACCGCGCGACTGGTCCAAGGAGCGATCGCGACCGTCGGCACCGAACTCGAAGGCGAAGCGAGCAGTGCGAGCGGCGGCCAGTTCGACCTCGGGGCAGCGCAACAGTTGCTTCTCTTCATGTTCCTCACCGCACTCACGTCATCGACGGCGCTCATCCAGTCGCGTCGACTCGGCGTTTCTCACCGGATGCTCTCGACGCCGACGTCGCCGGGCACGATCATCGGAGGAGAGACCCTCGGCAGGTTCCTTGTCGTGATGCTCCAGGGGGTCTTCATCGTTCTCGCCGCAGGATTGCTGTTCAATGTGGAGTGGGGCGATCCCGTGGCGGCCATCCTCGTCGTGACGGCGTTCGCATTGACGGGAACCGGAGCAGGGATGCTGCTCGGATCGACGTTCTCGAACGAGCAGCAAGCAGGCGGGTTCGCCATCTTCGGGGCGTTGATGCTTGCCGCGCTCGGCGGATCGATGGTGCCGCTCGAGATCTTCCCCGACACGATGGTCACGATCGCCCACTTCACTCCCCACGCCTGGGGGAACGATGCGTTTGCGACGCTGATCCGACACGGCGGCGGGGTTGCCGACATCGGGACGGAACTCGCGGTGCTGACCGCCTACGGAGTGGCGCTCGTCGCCCTGTCGTCCTCAGTGTTCCGCAGGACCCTCACTCGTTAGCCGGTGAGACGGTCGGGATCACGGAGAGTCGCTCGAGGAAGAACTGCACCAGTGGTCCCATCCCGAACGCGAACACCAGGGTGCCGACGCCGACCGTGCCACCAAGGAGCCAACCGGCCACGAGAACCGTGATCTCGATTCCGGCCCGATTCCAGGCGATCGGGATGCCCCGGCGAGCCAGTCCCGTCATCAGGCCGTCGCGAGGGCCGGGGCCGAGGCCGGCACCGATGTAGAAACCAGAGCCTATCGCAACGAGCACCACGCCACCGAGCATCGCAAGCCACCGGAGAATCATGTTCTCGAGTGTGTCGGGCAGGATGAGGAGCATCCCGTCGAGAACGAGGCCGATCACGATCGCATTGGCGATGGTCCCGATGCCGATGCGTTCCTTGAGCGGGATCCACAGGAGGAGAACGAGGAAGCCGGTGATGATGACGACGGTTCCGATCGGAATCCCGGTGTGGAAGGAGATCCCCTGG
>JAUVNV010000245.1 GCA_030599515.1 Acidimicrobiia bacterium | reverse complement strand
TCCAGATTGATCACGGTCAGGTCATCCCGGTTGAAGATGTCATCGAGACCGGACCAGGCGTACCCGTAACCCGTGGAAGGGAACGACCGGACAAAACCCGGATCGAGATTCACATCCCCCGTCCCACTGACCACCAAACGCTGGGTGGCATCGGGGTACAGGGGTGGTGGCACGATCGGTGCGAGGCCCAGGGCGCGTGAGGAGAAGGATGCCATCTGGTCCCGCTTCACGCGATCCGATGGGCAGTACCGGTCGTTCGTCGGTGGATTGCACCCGAACGTGACACCGGCTCGGGCAATGGCGTTGATGTCTGCCTCGAAGATCGACGCGTCATCGTCCGTGAAGTAGTCGGCGGAACTCGCCGGGTAGTCGAACGCTCGACGGAGGAATGCTGCCATCTGCTCGCGAGTGATGCTCCCGTCTGGGCAATACTGGTCGCTTGCCGGGGGATTACAGCCCCGGGTGATCCCCGCTTCCGCGATGGCGTTGATGTCACGCTCGAACACGGAATCGTCATCATCGATGAAGTAGTCGACACGGGACGGCGGAAGGCTGAGGGCACGCCGAATGAAGGCAGCCACCTGGCCTCGAGTCAGCGAAGCACTCGGACAGTAGAGGTCGTTTGCCGGGGGATTGCATCCCCGCGTAATCCCCTCAGCGGCGATCGCCTCGATGCTTGGTTCGTGCATGCTTCCGTCGTCATCGGTGAACGTCCCACCCGGTGGCAACCCATTCGCCGAGGCGACTCCAACCGCCAACAAGAATAGTGATGTTGCCAATCCCGCCGGCAACATGCCCAGGATCCTTGAACGACTCGACATGCGCACCCCCAATCTTGCGAACCCGTCGCCGGCCGAACCGTACCCATCGGGCCGGCATCGGGCGAATCACCCCCGGGGCATGACGCCGTCAGAAAGCGCATGCATCGCACGCCCCGCGCACCGTTCATGTCGAGGCACCCATGGGTGTGTCGTACTGAGTGCGTGACCGTCACGAACGGTGGGACCACTCGATCCGGCGATGTTGGGTTCTGTCACCACGGCCCGCTAGCCTGTAGAACATATGTTCGTATTGGGTATCGATCCCGGTCTGACTCGCACCGGGTACGGGATCATCGAGAAATCCGGTGTAATGGAGACGGCAGTAGCCGCTGGAGTGATTCGCACGGAGCCGACGCGCCCGCTGGGGCAGCGATTTGTTGAACTCGCTCGGGACCTCCGCGAGGTCGTCGCTGAGTACGAGCCGGGGATGGCCGCCATCGAGCAGGTCTTCGTCAACAACAACCGGCAGACCGCCATATCGGTCGCCCGGGCATCCGGTATCGTTCTTCTCGTGCTTTCGGAAGCAGGACTCGACACCGCGGAGTACACGCCGTCCGCGGTCAAGATGGCTCTGACGGGCTCGGGTGTCGCCGACAAGCAACAGATGCAGCGGGTCGTCGCCTTGCGTCTCGGACTCCCGAGTGCTCCCACCCCGGCCGACGCTGCAGACGCTCTGGCCGTGGCGCTGTGCCACATCCAGCATGCCTCGCTTGATGCGAGAATCTCATGATCGGCCGCATCCGGGGCGAATTCGTGGCTGCCGGCACCGATGTCGTGACCGTCGACGTCGGTGGTGTTGGCTACGAGATCGCCGTCACGGGACGAACCTACGGCGAGCTCCCGGGGATCGGCACGGAGATCGTGCTGCACACGCATCTCCACGTCCGTGAAGATCAACTGGCCCTCTTTGGATTCACGACGGCCGACGATCGCGATCTCTTCCGTCTCTTGATGGGTGTGTCCGGAGTTGGCCCCAAAGTAGGGCTGGCGATCCTCGCGACGATGACGGCCGACGATCTGAGAAGAGTCGTAGCGACCGACGACGCGGCGGCGCTCACCGCGGTTCCCGGCATCGGGAAGCGGTCGGCACAGAAGCTCCTGCTCGAACTGCGCCCAAAGCTCGACGTACCCGACGGCGACCTGCAAGCCTCCGGACCTCTCGGAGAGGTCCGGGCGGCGCTCGAAGGCCTGGGCTACCAATCCGACGAGATCAGCAGTGTCCTGCGTGACGTTCCCGTCGATCTACCCGTCGAGGCGCTGCTGAAGCGTTCTCTCCAGACGCTCGGCAAGAGGGGTGAGCGATGAGGGAAGAGGGGCTCCTCACCGGCGGAACGACGCCTGAAGACGAGGTGATCGAATCGGGCCTCCGCCCCAGGAAGATGGGCGAGTTCATCGGGCAGGGCGCTCTCAAAGAGCGTCTCGCCATCCTGATCGAAGCTGCGAAAGGCCGCGGAGAAGCGATCGATCATGTGCTCTTCTCGGGACCTCCCGGCCTTGGGAAGACGTCGCTCGCCGGGATCCTCGCTGCCGAGATGGATGCCCAGTTCAGAGGCACATCCGGACCTGCACTCGACAGGCCGGGCGATCTTGCAGCCGTGATCACCAATCTCGAAGCCGGCGACGTGCTGTTCATCGATGAGATCCACCGGCTGCCCCGGCAAGTCGAGGAAGTGCTCTATCCCGCCATGGAGGATTTTCAGCTCGACATCGTGGTCGGCAAGGGTCCGGCGGCACGATCCATCAAGATCGACCTGCCGCCGTTCACCCTGGTAGGGGCGTCGACCCGCGTGGGTCGGGTTGCGCCGCCGCTTCGGGATCGTTTCGGGTATGTCGCCAGGATCGACTACTACGACGCTGAAGATCTCTCGTCGATCATTCACCGATCCTCGGCGATTCTGGATGTTGACATCAACGAAGACGGTTCGAATACGATCGCTCGTAGGAGCAGGGGCACGCCGCGCGTCGCCAATCGTCTGCTCCGGAGGGTGCGCGACTATGCGGCCGTGCGGGCCGATGGTCACGTCGACCAAAGCATCGCCGATCGTGCGCTCGAGGTGTTCGAAGTCGACGGGATGGGTTTGGACAAGGTCGATCGCACCATCTTGCATGCCGTGGCGGTCAAGTTCGGTGGAGGACCCGTTGGACTGTCAACACTCGCGATCGCGGTCGGCGAAGAGCCGGAGACGGTCGAAGACGCCTACGAGCCGTTCCTCCTCCAGGAGGGATTCCTCCAGCGAACCCCCCGTGGGCGAATCGCGACTCCTCGGGCGTACGAGCACCTCGGGGTTGAACAAGCAGTCGCTCCGTCACCACAGGGGTCCCTGCTGGACGAGTAGGGAGATCGGAGACCGGAGACAACAGAGGGAATTCGATCTCGTGTCTCATGTCTCAGGTCCGGGTTCCCACTACTTCCGCTTGGCTCAATCTCTCCGTGATGACTCCGTTCGTGCGCCATAGTTCGTGGCCGGTTTCCGGTGTGCGCGCGGTGAAGTAGATCCAGCCGTTCATCGCGGTGAGGTCGCGGGGGTAGGACGACGTCGGTCCCGGATCGATGTCGGTGATGCGTTCAGTGGTGATTCCATCGGTGCGCCACAGCTCCTGACCGGCGCCGGCAGCGAGCGCACTGAAATAGAGCCAACCGTCCAAAGCGGTGAGCGAGCGCGGGTGTGATGACTCGGCGCCGGGATTGATGTCGGCAACCCGTTCTGTGACGGTTCCGTTGCTTCGCCACAGTTCCTGACCGGCGCCCGGTGTGCGCGCGG
>JAUVNV010000061.1 GCA_030599515.1 Acidimicrobiia bacterium | reverse complement strand
TGACGCCGACCGTTCTCGACGAGGCGCTCCGAATCGCCGTCGACCACTCGTTCCATGCGCTCAACGTGGATGGATGTCCTTCGACGAACGACACGGTCATCGCGCTGGCTTCGGGCGAGTCCGATTTCACCCCCGAACCGGAGGACCTAGCGGCGGCCCTGACCGGTGCCTCCGTCCAACTGGCGCGACACATCGCCGCCGATGCTGAAGGAGCATCTCGAGTCGTCACGATCGCGGTGACCGGGGCGGCCGACGATGCGGCCGCACGCCACATCGGCCGGCATGTCTCGGATTCCGTTCTCGTCCGCTCGTCTTTCTACGGCGCCGATCCGAACTGGGGAAGGATCATCGGTGCCCTCGGCGAGGCGGATGAGGAGGTTGACTTCGACGACGTCTCGATCGCCTTCGCCGGCACAACCGTCACACGGAGAGGTGTTGGGGTTCCGGTTGATGAAGACGCCGTCAGCGAAGCGATGGCAGCGGATTTCGGGGTGACGATCAGCGTGGGAGAAGGCCCGGGAACGGCTCGCGTGTTCACCACCGACCTGACCCCCGAGTACGTGCGGTTCAATTCGGAGAGATCATGACGATGGGCCATGGCGTACCCGACCGTGGGAAGGCGACGATCGCTCGGACGATGGGGAAGGCCAAGATCTTCTCCGAGTCGTTGCCGTTCATCAAAGAGTTCCGAGACACGACCGTGGTCATCAAGTACGGCGGCTCGGCGATGGTGGACGAAGGGCTCCGTAACACGTTCGCCGATGACATCGCGATGCTCTACTACGTGGGCATAGATCCGGTCATCGTTCACGGCGGCGGTCCTCACATCAGCAAGGCGATGCACCAGCGCGGTGTCGAACCGCAATTCGTCGAGGGTTTGCGAATCACCGACGCCGAGACCATTCGCGTCGTCCAGTCGACCCTCGCCGGCGAGATCAACCCAGACATCGTCCGCCTGATCAACGCCCACGGATCTGTGGCCACCGGCATCAACGGACTGGATGGCAATCTGTTCCTTGCCCGACCGAAAGACGAGCGCCTCGGATTCGTCGGTGAAATCACGAGAGTGAATACCGAACTCATCTCCAGCCTCCAGGATCGCGACTTCGTCCCCGTCATCGCTCCGCTCGCGAGAGGTGAGGACGGACATGTGTACAACGTCAACGCCGACGCTGCCGCCGGCGCTCTGGCCGCTGCGCTCGGGGCCAAGAAACTCATCTTCCTGACCGACGTTGAGGGCCTGTATGGGGTGTTCGGAAATGAGGACACGCTGATCGCCCGTTCGACTGAGGATGGCATCAGGGAGATACTCGCTTCCGGTACGGTGTCTGCGGGGATGCTTCCGAAGCTCCAGGCATGCATACAGGCGATCGAGGCCGGGGTCGAACGGGTACACATTCTCGATGGGCGTATCCAGCACTCAGTCCTCCTCGAGGTGTTCACGCCGGAGGGAATCGGGACAACGATCACAAAGGAGCCGTTCGTCTTGTGAGCGCCACCGAGGCCAGGCGGCGGCTCGTGACCCGACTGGTCACGACCGAGGAGATCGAGAGCCAAGCACAGTTGCGCCGTCTCCTCACCGACGCCGGTCACGACGTAACCCAGGCGACGATTTCGCGTGATCTCGAATTCGTCGGGGCGGTCAAGGCGCGGGATGGCGACGTTGCTCGCTATCGGATACAGGATCCCGACGAGGTTCGCCGTGCACGTTCCACGCTCGCACTTGCGGTGAACGAGTTCGTCGAGTCGGTGGTGGCGACCGGACCGATCGTTGTTCTCCACGTGCCACCGGGTGCCGCACACCTCGTGGCCGGGAAGATCGACGCCGCCGACATGCCGGGCGTGCTCGGCACCGTTGCAGGTGACGACACGGTATTCGTAGCGGTTGAAGAATCCATTGGGGCAGCGGTGGTGGCTGCCGAGATCGAAGGAGTCTGAAGTGAAACGAGGGATCAAGAAGGTCGTGCTCGCCTACAGCGGTGGCCTCGACACTTCCATCATCTTGAGATGGATCATCGAGGAGTACGAAGCGGAGGTCGTTGCATACACCGCAGACGTCGGCCAGGGAGCAGAGGTCGAAGAAGCGCACGAGAAGGCACTCTCGACCGGTGCTGTCGAGGCGATCACCGAGGATCTCAAGGAGGAGTTCGTCGAGGATTTCGTGTTCCCCGCTGTCCGTTCCAGTGCCCTGTACGAGGGGTACTACCTCATGGGGACCTCGCTGGCCCGACCGGTCATTTCGAAGGGCCTCGTGAGGGTTGCGTTGGAGACGGGCGCCGACGCCATTGCCCACGGGTCGACCGGCAAAGGCAACGACCAGGTGCGGTTCGAACTGTCGGCGTATGCCCTGAAACCGGACATCAAGGTGATCGCGCCGTGGCGTGAGTGGGATATGCAAGGGCGGGCCGACCTCGAGGCCTATGCGAAGCGCTACGACATTCCGGTGCCCACATCCCCCGCCATGCCGTACTCGATGGATGCCAACTTGCTCCACATCTCCTACGAGGGGGGAGTGCTCGAGGACCCATGGGCGACTCCTCCGCCCGGCATGTTCCGCATGACGACAGATCCCGAGTACGCCCCCGACCTGTCGGAGGTCATCACGGTTGGTTTCCGATCGGGGAACCCGGTGTCGGTGAACGGTGTCGAGATGGCTCCCGTCGAGTTGTTGACGCTGCTGAACGAGATCGGCGGGCGGCATGGCGTCGGTCGCGTCGACATCGTCGAGAACCGTTTCGTCGGAATGAAGAGCCGCGGGGTCTACGAGACGCCGGGCGGAACGATCCTGTACCACGCACACCGGGCCGTGGAGTCGTTGACGCTGGATCGCGAGGTGACGCATCTGCGTGACGAACTCTCGAATCGGTACGCGGAGATGGTCTACAACGGGTTCTGGTACTCACCGGAGAGAGAAGCTCTCCAAGCGTTCATGGACGACGTACAGACCCGTGTCAACGGCGAGGCAAGGCTCCGGTTGTACAAGGGACAAGTGGTGGTCGAAGGGCGCCGGTCGACCAGTCACGACCTCTACGACGAGGCGACGGTGACGTTCGAAGCCGACGAGGTCTACGACCAGTCCGACGCCGACGGCTTCATCCGCCTCCAGAGCCTCAGACTGAGAACCTTCGCAGAAACGAGAATGGGAGAAGGCGAATGAGCAGAAGTCGCCAGTCGCCAGCCACCAGTCACCAACTCCGAGTATTGAATACTCAGTACTCAGTACCCAGTACTCAGTACGGCGCGGAGCGTCCATGACTCTCTGGAGCGGGCGGTTCGCTTCAGGGCCCGACGAGACGCTGTGGCGGTTCACGACGGATACGTCCGACCGACGCTTGCTCGTCGACGATGTGACCGGATCACTCGCCCATGTCGCCATGCTCGGTGAGGTCGGCTTGCTCGACATCGATGCCGTGGCTCGGATCAAGGAAGGACTCGAACACCTTCTCGATGAGGCGCATGCGGGGCGGTTCGACTTTCGGGACACCGACGAGGACATTCACACTGCCGTCGAACGCCGTCTCGGTGAGTTGATTGGTGATGACGCCGGTCGCCTCCATACGGGACGTTCCCGTAACGACCAGATCGCTCTCGATCTTCGGCTCTACCTGCGGCGAGCCGTCGAGCACCGGGTGGAGCAGATCCAGCACCTCGTTCGCGTGCTCGTCGACAAGGCGGAAGAGGCGGGGAACACGATCGTGGCCTCGTATACCCACCTCCAGCAAGCCCAGGCGATCCCTTTCGCCCACCACCTCCTCGCATATGCGTGGATGTTGTTGCGCGACGCCGACCGGTTCGTCGAGGCGAGGGAACGCATCGACGTTTCTCCACTCGGTGCAGGGGCGTCGGCGGGCAGTGCGTTGCCGCTGCGCCCGGACCTCGTCGCCGAGAGCCTTGGTTTCCACGCTTCGTTCGGGAACTCGCTCGACGCCGTGTCGTCGAGAGATTTCGCGTCGGAGTACGTGTTCTCCGCTGCCCAGACGATGGTTCACCTGTCGCGCCTCTCTGAAGAACTCGTTCTGTGGGCGACGGAGGAGTACGCCTGGGCCGAGTACGACGATGCCCACACGACCGGCTCGTCGGCACTTCCCCACAAGAAGAACCCGGACATCGCCGAGCTCGCTCGAGGCAAAGCGGCGACCGTGATCGGGGATCTGACCGGGCTTCTGGCCCTCCAGAAGGGACTTCCCCTTTCGTACAATCGGGACCTTCAGGAGGACAAGCGGTCGGTGTTCCACGCCGACGACGTGCTCACGACGGCGCTCTCGGCGCTGACCGGGATGATCGAGACGGCCGAATTCGATCCGCCTGCACCTTCGTCATGGGTCGTCGCTCTCGATCTCGCCGAAGCTCTCGTTGCCCGAGGCGTGCCATTTCGCGACGCCCACCACGCCGTCGGCGGGCTCGTCGCGAATCTGAAGGCCGAAGGCCGGGACTTCACGACCGTTACGGCGGGGGAGTTGGAAGCGACGCACCCTCAGTTGGTCCCAGAGGATCTCGACCTCCTCGACCCGAAGGGATCCGTGGAAGCGAGGCGATCCCCACGAGGTGGCTCATTCGTATCGGTGGCCGAGCAGATCGAAGAACTGCGCGCGCTCCTCAGATAGGCGTCTGTCCATCTCGCTGGTTTTGGGAGTGCCGGTTGTCGGTGATGCTTCAGGCGACTTGCTTGAGTGGTGTGTCGGCGCAGCGGGGACATTCGGGCAGTGGGCAGTGCTCGACAACGCTGACGTTCAGTCCGGCTGCGGCGAACCACGCCTCGACCTGCTCGTCGGTCATGCTGGGTGTAGGGGTCATTTCGATCATGGGGACACCGTATCCGGCGGGTGTGACAGAAAACTCAGCGTGATCGCCGAACTGGATTTCGGTGGACCTCAATGGCGTAGCATCGGACCATGGAACTCAAACGATACGCAGACGCCGCTCCGTTCCAGTTCGGTGACTTCACCGTGAGAGAGCTCTCCCCGGAGGTGTTCGCGATCGGGTCGGTCGCCGAGATCCTGGTCCCGATGGGAGCAGAGCGCGACAGCAGGGTCTCGGAGAAGACGCACCGCATGTACGTCGTGGTGACGGGTGATCTGGAGTTTCGCGTCGCGGGCGAAACCTTCCGTACCGGGCCGGGCGACACGATTCACATCTCCGCCGGCGAGGAGTACGGCTTCCACAACGGCGGATACGAAGACGTGCGACTTCTGTTGATCCGGATTCCCGGCCCTACTCGCCCTGAGCGCTACTAGCCGATCCGTCGATACGCACGATCGGGATCGAAGACGAAGTCGCGAACTGACGACCTCAGGAATCTTGCGTAGAAAACGGCCGCCGGCACGAAACCGGCCGGAATCTACGCCAGACTCCTCAGGGGGTGGTGACGATGTCGAAGCCCTCGTCGCGCCAGCCCTCAACGCCGCCGATCATCTTCTTGAACGGGCGACCCAGCTTCGCGAGGCGCACGGCCGCTTTCTCCGTTGCGTTGCAGTGCGGCCCCGCGCAGTAGATCACGAACAACGTGTCGTCCGGGTACTCGGCCAGGTTCCGTTCCACGATCCGGCCATATGGGAGGTTGACGGCACCGGGGATGTGCTCCTTGTCGAACACGGCGGGCCCGCGAACGTCGACGAGAACGAAGTCCTGCGGGCCGTTCGTCATCGCATCGTGGACGTCCCAGCAGTCGGCCTCGAAACGAAGCAGCGCCGAGAAGAAGGCGAGCGCCTCTTCCGGGTCGGCGGCCGGGACCTCGGAAACCGAGGAGTTTCGACGCTTCAGGTTCGGCATGTGCCTTCTCCGATCGTGACTATGCGGTGGCGAGGGGGATGACGTAGCGCCAGATCACGAGGAAGTGCAGCGACGTCGCGGACACGGTCAGTATGTGAAACACCTCGTGGTAGGAGAATACCCGGGGCCACAGGCGGGGCCGATTGGTGACGAGGAACACCATCCCGATCGTGTAGAGAACGCCGCCGGCGAGGACGAATCCGACCGGTAGCCATCCGAGCCGTTGGATCATCGGCCAGAAGAAGAAGACGCCGATCCATCCGAGGATCGTCGACATCATCACCGACACCCATCCGGGAACCTTCGGGAAGAGGCCCTTCTGGACGACGCCGGCGAGCGTGATCGCCCACACCATTCCTAGAACGATCCACTGCCACGGCGTGTCGAGAACGATCGCGGCGACCGGCGTGTAGGTGCCGGCGATGAGCACGTAGATCATGGAGTGGTCCATGCGCTGCATGCGTTTCTTCCACCGTTCTCGCCACGGAATCGCGTGGTAGAGCGAACTCGTCGTGTAGAGCGCCATGACGGTGAGGCCGAACACGAGAACGGCGATCCGGCTTGGCCAGTTCGGGGCATGGAGTATGAGGAAGACGGTCCCGACGAAACCGGCGACGGCCGCGGCCCCGTGGAGGAACCCGCGAACCGGGTTCTGCATCTTTCCGAGCGTCCAGCGTGGGACGGGGAGGTTCATGGGAAGAAGAGTACCGACGGACCGAACGAAAACATGCCCGAAAGCGTCGTTCGTGCCTATGACCACCTCATGGGTGGTTCTACGCACAAACGACGACCTTGAGCGAGTGCAGCTTTCTTCCGCCTCTACCATGAGGGCTGTATGGGATTTCGTGACGCAGCGACACGACCGCTTTATCGGTTCTACGAAGGACGACTGCTCGCGACTCTCGATCGGGATCGTCTCCCGCGCCACATCGGCGTCATCCACGACGGACACCGCCGCTACGCACGGAGTGAGGGTCTCCCCGATTATCAGGCCTCGTATCGCGTCGGGATGGCGAAGTTCGTCGAATTCCTCCAGTGGTCTGATGAACTCGAGATCCCGGCGGTTACCTGCTGGCTGTTGTCGAAGGAGAACCTTGCACGACCGGACGAGGAACTTCTTCCGTACTACGAAGTCTTGATGGAGCTGTTCGAAGAGATCCCGAACGCCTCGACGGGGCACGATGTAGGTGTGCGGTTCATCGGGAGCCTCGACCTTCTACCCGCGGATCTTCAGGCGGCGGCGAAGCAACTCGAGGAACGCATGCCGGACGGCGATCGGAGGGTGACGATCGCCCTTGCCTACGGAGGTCGGCAGGAGATCGTTGATGCCGTGAAGGACCTGGTGGCGAAGCTCGCCACCGATGGCACCGACGATCTCGCGGACCGTATCGACGCCGACGGTATCGCCTCGAATCTCTATACGGCCGATCTCCCCGATCCCGACCTCGTCATCCGGACCTCCGGCGAGGCGAGGCTGTCGGGGTTCCTGTTGTGGCAATCCGCCTACGCCGAGTACGCCTTCGTCGACGTCTACTGGCCGGCGTTTCGCTACGTCGACTTCCTTCGATCCCTGCGCGACTTCACGAGGAGAACTCGCCGCTACGGCAAGTGAGACCCGCAGCGCCTACCTCGTTCGGAGGTGTTCTGGAAGGTGCTCCCGGTCGTTGAAGGTTCGGAGAGACCAGACGTGTTCTCCTCCGAGGGGGACCGCTCGGAGCCTGGCGAACGAGCCGTGGTAGAGGATGAATCGCTCCCACTCCCAGGGAGTTGGTGCCGCTCCAAGTAGAAACCCGATCGCGACCGCGTTCGTGCCGCCGTGAGCCACGATGGCCATGCGTTGATCGGGATCGTCGACGAACCAGAGATGCTCACGGTCCGGATCCGGACGCACACCGCGCTCGGCCAGGATACCGAGCAGAGCATTCGTCACTCGATCGTGGAAGTCCCGGAACGACTCACCTCCGGCCAGTCCTTCCCACCACTCTTCCGGAGGTCGATGCCGGGAATCGCGAAAGATGCGCTTCACCGTCTCTTCGAGTCTGCCGGTCCAATCGGGCATCTTGATCTCGACGATGTCGTCGACGGTCTCGATCGGCAGTGCACAGTTGCGGGCGATGGGTGCAGCGGTCTCTTGTGACCGGCGAGCCGGTGATACGACGAGTTCTGTCAGCGGGTGATCGCCTTCGAAGATCCGTTGCGCTCCGAGTTCGGCCTGTTCTCGCCCGATCTCTGTGAGGAATGGATCGGGCTGGGTCAATCCGTCGATGCTCCACGCCGGTTGTCCATGTCGGACGAAGATGAGTTCCATCGGTTGGACGATAGGACACTGATCGGGGATCGGGTCAACGATGAGCCGAGCACGTCGACGAAGTGCGATTCGTACGGGGAGTCTGGTGAGATTCTGAAACGAATGTGTCGAAGGTGATCGCCGGATGCTCTTCTCTGATACCGATGGTGGCGGGTGGCAGAGCGTGAGGAAGAGAGGCAGACTGGTTCAGGACGAACCGAAGGCCGCCTTGCGGCGGCCTCGGCTCGGGCTTAGACGGGAGGTAGGAAGGCATCCTGTCTGAGTAACGTATCGACCCACTACCAATATTCCTTGAGCGATTTCTAGGATTTTCTTTGAACTCCGAATCCGACGCGAAACAGAGACTCGTTGAACACCTGCATGAGCATGCGCTCCGGACCGATGGTCCGTTCACGTTGCGCTCCGGCGCGGTGTCCGACTGGTACATCGACGCACGCCAGACCACGTTCGACGGGGCGGGAGCGATTACCGTTGGCGAAGCCGTGCTCGACGCCCTCGATCCGGAAGTCACAGCGGTTGGCGGTTTGACGATGGGTGCCGATCCGATCGCCATCGCAACCGCTGTTGCTGGGGAGGCCGCGGGACGGCCACTGCGGGCGTTCTCGGTTCGCAAGGAGGCCAAGGAGCACGGAACGGGCGGTCGCCTCGTCGGTCCCGTTGGGCCGGACGACGTCGTCGCCGTCGTCGAAGACACCACCACCACCGGGACGGCGATGTTCGAAGCGATGGAAGCCCTCTCCGACACCGGAATCAGGATCGCCCAGGTGATCACTCTCGTGGATCGAAGCGACGGCGTGGCAGCGGCCAAGGTCGCGGCGGTAGGAATTCCATACCTGGCATTGGTCACTCCGGGGGATCTGGGGGTGGGATCGTGAACCTGCTGCGAGTTGACCGGTCACCAATCCGGCTGTTCCTGTTCGGACTCGTCGGTCTGTTCCTGATGCTCGCAGCCGTGGACGTCATATGGGGTCACTGGGTCTCGACGCCACCCGATACCTACAACGACGAGATCACATCCAAAGGTCGGAACCAACGCCGGTCCGACTACGTGTGGGGGGTGTTCATGCTCGTCGGCGGTGGTGGCCTCTTCGGATATGCGGTCACCTCGCTGATCCGGAGAACCCCGGTGCTCGTACTCCGCGAGGACGGTGTCGTCGTTGCCGTCGGAGCCCCGGGTGACGAACCGGTCTTCGTGTCATGGAACGCAATCGACGGCATCTACTGCGCCGCGGGGAAGGATCCGGACGGAGGGCCCACCCGTGACCTTCTGGTAATCGACTTCAGCGACCCGGAAGGGCTTCCCTCCGCGCCCTGGGGCGCTTCGTGGGTCGGCAATCGTCTTCAGATCGATGCGACCGGCTGGGACAAGTCGGTCGGGGAGATCGTGATCCACGCCGGCATCGCCCTCGAGCAGGCGCATCGGCTTTCAGCAGAGGCCGCAATAGAGGAGGAGGCGCAAGATGACTGACCTCAAGATCGGAGCGCATGTTCCTGCCGCCGACCCGATCGGGGAAGCAGCGGCTCGAGGCGCCGACGTGATTCAGATGTTCGTCTCGAATCCGCAGCAGTGGAGGAAGCCGGTCCCGCGAGCCGACGCCGAGCAACTCCGAGAAGCACCTTTCGACATCTATGTTCACGCTCCCTATCTCCTGAATCTGGCGTCGCCGAACAACCGGGTGAGGATCCCGTCGCGCAAGATGCTCGCCCAGACCGTCGAGGCGTCGGCGTTGATCGGCGCCAAGGGCGTCATCGTGCACGGTGGCAGCGTGGGAGCCGAAGAGGATGTCGACGTCGGGTTCGAGCGTTGGTACAAAGCCATGGACTCGTTCGAAGCCACGGTGCCGGTCCTCGTCGAGAACACCGCCGGAGCCGGGAACACCGTGATGCAGAACCTCGACAACTACGGGCCTCTGTGGTCGGCGATCGGCGATTTCAACGTTGGTGTGTGCCTTGACACGTGCCACGCATGGGCCGCAGGGGCGGATCTGGCGACGGCGGTCGAAAGGATCACCAGGCACACCGGAGGGATCGCGCTCGTCCACGGGAACGATTCGCGCGACCCATTCGCCAGCCACCGTGATAGGCACGCCAACTTCGGGGCCGGTGAGATCCCAGAAGAGTTGCTGATCGGTGCGATCCGGGATGCGGATGCCCCGGTGGTCGTCGAAACCCCGGGAGGCGCAGAGGACCAGGCCGCGGACATCGTCTGGCTTCGCGATCGCCTCTGACCCGTCGTTTGTGCCTACGACCAGGAATAGTCTGGTTCTAGACACGAACGATTGTGAGCGTCAACCGCAATCGACTGTCAATCCCAGAGAGGAGCGTACCGGTCGATAGCCGCGGTGCGAGCAGCGACGCGCTGCTCACACAGAACCGGCGGAGCTCCCGCCGGGACGATCGTGACGGAACCCATACCCGGTGGATGGCTCGCTGCGAGCAGCGACAAGAGGGTGGACTTGCCTGCTCCGTTCGCTCGAACGAGACCGGTCCAGCCCGGACCAAGGTCGAAGGAGGCGTCGTCGATGACGGGGACGGCGGATGAATACGAGTACGTGACGTGCGAGACGTGGATGGCAGACATGGCAACTCCGTTGGCGGGGCGGGTCGATGACCCGGAGGTGGCGCGATCCTCAGTCGATGTCGTTCATGGGCTCCTCGTCGCAGACCTCTCAAGCACATCTCCTCGTCGTGGATCCATCCACCGGAATGGCGAGCACACGCGAGAAGAGCGGCCCCGGAGGACCGCCCTACCCGACAGAACGAGCGTTTCTCTACGCGCTGAGGAACGTCTCCAGATCACAGGCGAGGTCGCCTTCACCGGTGATGAACGCTTCGACGTTGTCGTGTGCCACCGAGTCGTGGTACTGCACCGGGGGCGACTTCATGAAGTACGACGACGGTGCCAGGAGCGGTCCGCCGACACCCCGATCCATGGCGATCTTCGCCGCGCGAACCGCGTCGATGATCACGCCGGCCGAGTTGGGGGAGTCCCACACCTCGAGCTTCAACTCGACGTTGAGCGGCACGTCACCGAACGACGTTCCCTCGAGACGGATGTACGCCCACTTGCGATCCGAGAGCCACGGCACGTGGTCCGACGGGCCGATGTGCACGGTGTCGGAGTTCATGCGCCGTTCGATCTGGCTCGTCACCGACTGCGTCTTCGAGATCTTCTTGGAGACAAGACGCTCACGCTCGAGCATGTTCTTGAAGTCCATGTTCCCGCCGAAGTTCAGCTGATAGGTCTGGTCGATTTTCACGCCGCGGTCCTCGAAGAGGCGGGCGAGTTGGCGATGCACGATCGTGGCACCCACCTGCGACTTGATGTCGTCACCGACGATCGGAAGATTGGCGTCGACGAACTTCTGAGCCCACTCCG
>JAUVNV010000233.1 GCA_030599515.1 Acidimicrobiia bacterium | reverse complement strand
TCGAAGAAGTCGTTCTGCTTGCAGTTCTTGCACACCATCCGAAACGGGTAGTGCATCGTGTCGCACAGGCGGCACTTGTAGGCGTAGATTTCCCGAGCCATTAGGCCTCCTTCTCGAACACGAGGCAGACGACGTTGTTGCCGAAGCCGCCGAAGTTGCAGGTGAACCCGACCTCGGCGTCTTCCACCTGGCGGGCTTCACCATCTCCGCGCAGCTGGGTGACGATCTCCCATGCCTGTGCGACACCGGTCGCTCCGACCGGGTGGCCGCGGCCCTTGAGGCCTCCACCGACGTTGATCGGGATCTTCCCACCGAGCGCCGTCTCGCCTTTCTCGAGGGCGATGTGTCCTTCACCCTTGGGGAAGAATCCGACCTCTTCGCTCTCGGCGATCTCGAGGATCGTGAAGGCGTCGTGGAGTTCGGCGACGTCAACGTCTTCGGGCGTCAGCCCGGCCATTGCGAACGCGTCCGCTGCCGCCTTGCGGACGGCAAGCAGATCGGTCGGTTCCTCGCGCTCGTGAACGGCGTGGGTGTCGGTTGCCTGGCCCACACCGCTGAGCTTGATCAGCGGCCTGCCGAGTTCCTTGGCCTTCTCTTCAGAAACCAGGATGATGGCTGCACCACCGTCGGACACCGGGCAGGCGTCAAAGAACCGGAGCGGTTCTGCGACATACGGGTTGTTGGTCATCGCCTCGGGAGAGTCGAGGATGCCCTCGAGAGTGATCTCCTGCTGCAGATGTGCCCACTCGTTGTTGAGCGCCGCATTCTGGTTCTTGACCCCCACCATCGCAAGGTGGCGCTCGGTGACACCGTACTTGTCCATGTAGAGGCGGGTGAACATCGCTGCGTGCGCCGGGAGGGTCACACCGTAGATGTACTCGGCGATCGGATGGGTGAGCGTCGCGATGAAGTCCGTCGCCTCGAGGCCGTTGACCTCGCGCATCCGCTCCACACCGGCCACCAGAACAACGTCATCCATGCCGGAGGCGACTGCCTGGAATCCGGCCTTGATGGCAGAGCCACCCGAGGCCGGCCCATTCTCGATTGCCGCGGCGCCTGCCGGAGTGAGACTCAAGCTGTCCACGACAGCGCTGGCGAGCGCCGTCTGGTGGTTGACCCTGGGACTGCCCATGTTGGCCACATAGACCTGATCGACTTCGGTGATCCCGGCATCTTTGAGCGCCATCATCGACGCGTACGACGCGATCTCCGAGAGAGCGAACTCCAATCGGGTGAAGGTGGTTATGCCGATCCCGGCTACGTAGACGTCACGCATCCTGCATCCCCTCCTCCATCGCCCACCGCTCCACCATGAGCGCGGTGGCGGTCGGGTCGTACTTCGAGCGGGTCGCGGAGAGCGGATCGAGCGCGGGCGTCGGTGGATCCGACGGCGGGAGGATCGCCTCCATCGCCTTGTCGAGGATCTCCGGCGGGACCGGTCGCCGCCCAACCACAAGGGAGGATCGCGCTGCGTCGAAGAGTTCACGAGTCAGCGCCCATGAGGGAACACCGCCGAGCTCGTGGGGAACCTCGAAACGCTTCTCGAGTTTGTACTCGATCATCCACCGGCGGAAGCCGATCGGCGACTCGGCGACGATCAGAACTTCGTCGTGCCCGAGCGCGTCGAAGTGGTACTCCATCTTCGCCGCGAAGGCGTGAGCACCGATTCGAAGACCGCGGCGCAGGGCCAACGTGTGCAGCGAAAGGCCGAGGTTCGGCGTCACCTGACGGCCGTTGACGATGGCGGCAAGCTCTCCGTCGACCTGTACCGCAAGGACGTACTGGTCCTGGAAGCGGTACTGATAGTGGGAGAGCAGCTCTGCATAGACGCGGGCGGCGACGACGTCGTAGTAGTCGCGCTCGACGTGCAACAGCGGCTCGACGTGCTTCAGCAGGTCCGGAATCTCGTCGCGGTCGACGGCGCGAACCACGGCCGCCTCACCGCTGGCCAGCAGCATGTACTTCGGTTCGTACGGCGCCATCTCTGCTGGGATGGGCCGAAGTATCTTCTCTAGGTCGACGGACATTCTCTGTTCGCTCCTTCTCTCATTTGCTTCAGGTCTTGGACTTCTCGATGATCGCCATGGCGACCTTCTCCTGGGTGATCGGCATCGACTTGATGCGAACGCCGAGCGCGTTGTACACGGCGTTGGCGATCACGGGGGCGGCACCGATCATGGTGTGTTCTCCCACACCGCGGGCGCCGAACGGGCCGTCGGGTTGGGGGACCTCGACGATGATCGGGATGATCTCATCGGGGATGTCGAAGGCCGTCGGGATCTTGTAGTCGGTGAAGGTCGGGTTCATCATCTTCCCGCCCTCGTCGAAGCGCATGTCCTCATACAGGACGGTTGCGAGACCCTGGACCAGACCACCGGTGATCTGGCCGTTCACCAGATCCGGGTTGATGGCACGGCCTGCATCGACTGCGAGTGCGGCCTTGCGAACCCAGATGCGACCGGTGTCCTTGTCGATCTCGAGCACCACACCTGTGGCTCCCACCGTGTAGTGGACGTTGGGGTGACCGCCCTGGCCGGTCTCCGGGTCGCTGTTGGCGTTCGTGAACTCGGGCATGAACTTGCCACTGGCGACGATCGGCCCGCCACGCCAGGTGCCGTCCTCGGTCTGGATACCGTCGATGACGAAGTCCCTCAGCGGCTTCGAGAAGCTCGCATCCGTCCGGCACTTCACGGCCTCGTCTTCGAGGTAGAGCGAGTCGTCCTCGTAGCCGTAGACCTGGTGAATGACGTCGAAGATCTTGCCGCGAGCTTCTACCGCGGCCTTCTCGACGGCCAGGCCCGAACTCCAGGTGACGTGCGATGCGACCGTCTGCCACTCGTACGGGTTCCGATCCGTGTCCGGGGTTTCAACCCGGATCTTCTCGACCGGGACCGACAACACCTCACCGGCGATCTGGGCCATGACGGTCAGGTAGCCCTGACCGAGTTCCATACCGGATACCGTGATGTTGATGCTGCCGTCTTCGTTGAATTTGAGGAACGACGCGGACGACGAGTTCGGCGGCATCGCCGGCGCCTTCCAGAAGAGAGCAAGGCCCTTGCCGATCACCGTGTTGGGGTTGTCCGATTCCTCTTCGACGCCCCAGTCGATCGCTGCAGCGGTCTTGTCGATCGCCTCGAGCATCCCCGACGGGTTCATGGAGGCGCCGTATGCGAGTTCGTCACCTTCGACGATGGCGTTCTTCCGCCGGAACTCGACGGGATCCATCCCTATGGCCAACGCGATGCGGTCCATGTGCGACTCGAGACCGAAGTGGAACTCGGAGTATCCAAAGCCACGGTATGGACCGCCCGGGGGGAGGTTCGTGTAGATGCACAGCGAGTCGTTCGTGATGTTCGGAACCCGATACGGCCCGGTAGCGGAGAGGCCCGCAGCGTTGACGACGTTGGCCCCGTACTCGACGTATGCGCCCGCGTCCCAGTAGAGCTTGTGCTCGACGGCCGTGATCTCTCCATCGTTCTTGACGCCGACCTTGAGTTCGGCAACCACTCCCTGCCGCTGGTAGGTGTTGTAGAACTCCTGCTCTCTGGTCCAGCGCAGTTTCACCGGCCGGCCCTTCACCAGCGTGGCCAGCGCAGCGCCCATGATCTCCATGGAGACACCGGCCTTGCCGCCGAATCCGCCACCGACGTACGGGGTGATGACACGTACGTCCTTGTGAGTGAGACCCAACGGTGCCAGGGCCTCGGCGAACAGATGCCGCTGGGTATGAGGAGACTGCGAAGCGGTCCACACGGTGAGTCGGTCGGAGTAGTCGAACTTGCTCACGGTGACGTGGGGTTCGATGGCACAGTGCGCGTAGCGGGGCACGAAATACGTGTCCTCGAGCACGTAGTCGGCCTCTGCGAAGGCCTTCTCGGTATCGCCCTTGCGGATCTTCCGCCAGTGGGCGATGTTGGTGTCGGCCTCCGGGAAGAACCATGGAACGTGGGTGTAGTTGTCGAGATCCGGGTGGATCAGATTGGCGCCC
>JAUVNV010000143.1 GCA_030599515.1 Acidimicrobiia bacterium | reverse complement strand
GATTCGCCGATGAGTACTGACGTGCCCCCGGCAGCGAGATGGTCAGAGATGTGACCCGGGATCGACGCCTCGTCGATGGCGGGCAGGAACACCGCGTGCGCATCACGAAGGAGCTGTTCTCGTTCAGTCATTTCAACCTCTTCGCCGAGTCCTCAGAGAGTAGACACCCACCACGTAGCCCCCGCCCATATCGAAGCCTCTTTGTGTCAAGTGGGTCTTCTCGAGACTGTTTTGTGCGTCATCCGGGGCGTGGATGCGAATGGCGAGGCTCTTGCCTTTGTGAGGCATAGACGATACGCTATGACCGTGGATGCGATAGAAGATCAAGTTGCAGGGTCATTGCTACGGTCGGCCCGACTGAGACTCGGGTTGTCCCAGACGGCGTTTGCCGATGTGCTGGGGATTGCACAGCCGACGTTGTCGGCGTACGAATCGGGGCGACGGCAACCGACGCTGCCCACGCTGCTGCGAATGCTGAACCGAGCTGGTCTCGAGCTTCGACTGGAGCTGGTCGAACGCGACGACCACGATCAGGTGCTCGCCGAGTGGGAATCGACGCTGGACGACGCCACACGGCAGCGGCTGCGGTCACAGGGCTACCGGCTGGTGAGCGATCCCGCCTGAACTCAGCGACGACCACGTCGCTGCTATCTGCCGGGTTCTGATCGACCATGAGGTGAAGTTCGTGATCATCGGCGGGATGGCGGCGCGACTCCATGAGACGGGCACGCCACGATCGACGTCGATATCTGCCCGTCGAGCGACGATGCCAACCTATCGAACCTCGCCGATGCGCTCCAGGAGCTTGGTGCCCGCCTTCGGGTCGAGGGAGATCCCGACGGCGTTCCCTTCGATCCGCATCCGACCATGCTGCGGGATGTGGCGATGATGACCCTGATCACCGAGGAGGGACCGCTCGACTTGTTTTTCGTCCCGGCCGGGTTCTCCGGTGGTTACGACAGCCTCACCGAGCACGCCTCGATCATCGTGGTTGGCGCCGTCGATGTGCCAGTAGCATCGCTTCGGGACGTCGTTACCTCGAAACGCGCCTCCGGACGCCCCAAAGACATCGTCGCACTCCCACCCCTCGAGGCTCACCTCCGCAGTCGCGAACGGTGACGTCGATTTCGGGTGCTGGAACCCTGCTCCGAACTCACCAGAGTCCGCGGAGAGTCCGCGAGAGAACAGAAAACAGCGCGAAACAGTGAGAACTGCTGAGCAACAAAACCCCCGGTCAGAGGATGTTTCGGGTCATATCTGCAGGTCAGCGAAACTCCCTGGGTCCGCCTGGCAGTCAAGGGGTCAGGGGTTCGAATCCCCTCAGCTCCACCGGAGAGACAAACGCTGAGACCCTTGTTACGGCAGGGGTTTCTGCGCGTCGGGGGTTGCCGACAGGGCGAGTCCGGGAGGGGCCTTGCGGTCGAGAGTTCGCGAGAGTGCGCAGGATGACGGCGTCGAGACGTTCTGTGGCAGCTTGGTCAAGTGAGCTGATGCCACCGAGCCAGGGGCAGACGAGAGCCTCCAGAGAACCCGGACCGCCTCAGCCAGATCCTTCCGAAGGTTCCGGGTGGAGGGGGGGCTAGTCCATCTCGCCGAACCAGCCGCGGCGCTCCATCCACTTGGCCGCTTCGAGGACCGGAACCACCGAGGCGGCGACGCAGAAGAGCACGAGCCCTTCGATGGCGCTGAGAGCAGAGGTGCCGAAAGCGTCCTGGAGGAACGGCACGTACATGATCGCTGCGAGGAGCAGCACCTCCCAGGAGACCGCGAGGTTGAGCCACCGATTGGCGAAGGGATCGTCGAGCACCGAGCGGCGGTCAGAGCGGTAGCTGTAGGCCTTGAAGAATTGGATGAGTACGAGGGAGACGAAGGTGTGTGCCATCGCCTCCTTCACGGTGCCGCCCAAAGCCCTGGTGGCGGCGAAGACTCCTAGGTTGACGATCCCGGACCACACTCCACCGATGGACATCAGCGTGACGACGGGTCTTGTGAAGATGCCTCGGCTGGCATCTCGCGGCGGACGTCGCATCAGGTCCTTCTCGGGAGGGTCGACGGAGAGGGCGAGGGCAGGCAGCCCGTCGGTCGCCAGGTTGACGTAGAGGATCTGAACCGCCGACAAGGGGAGCGGCATCCCGGCGACGGTCGCGCCGGCCATGAGGAGGATTTCCCCGATGTTTGACGAGATCAAGTACATGAGGTACTTCTTGATGTTCCTGAAGATCCCGCGGCCCTCCTCGACGGCGGCGACGATCGAGGCGAAGTTGTCGTCGAGGAGAATCATCTCGGCGGCTTCACGGGAGACGTCGGTGCCGGAGATGCCCATGGCCACCCCGATATCCGACTTCTTCAGAGCGGGGGCGTCGTTCACGCCGTCGCCGGTCATCGCGACGATCGCACCGCGCTCCTGCCAGGCGGTGACGACTCGCAGCTTGTCCGCCGGCGAGACCCGTGCGTACACCTCATGGTCGGCGACGTCGCGGAAGAGTTCGTCGTCCGTCATCTGTTCGAGCTCTCGACCGGTGACGACTTTGCCCTTGTCGAGGATTCCGAGCTCCCTGGCGATGGCGGCCGCGGTGACAGGGTGGTCACCGGTGATCATCACGACCTCAATGCCGGCGCTGCGGCAGGCAGTGATCGAAGCCGCGGCCTCTGGCCGGGACGGATCGAGGAGACCGACGAGCCCGAGGAACGTCATGTCCTCCTCCGCCGTTGCGAGATCGGCGTCACTCTTGCAGGCGACGCCGAGGACCCGGATACCTTCGCACGCCATGGTCTCGGCATGAGCGATGATCTCCCCCCGCGCCGTGTCGTCCAGCGGAGCGGTGCCACCGTCATCCAGCACTGTGGTGCACGCGTCGAGAACGACCTCAGCCGCTCCTTTCGAGCACGCAGTGGTGCCTCCCGGAGCCCGGTGCAGCGTGGTCATCCGCTTCCGCTCTGAACTGAACGGCACCTCGGCCGTGCGCGGGCACGCGGTCTCAAGATCAGGCTTCGCCAGTCCGACCTTGGCCGCCGCCACCACGAGCGCTCCCTCGGTTGGGTCGCCGCGGATGACCCAGCGACCTTCGGCGTCAGGGACCAGTGTCGCGTCGGATGCGAGCGCCGCAGCCCGCAGCAGGTCGACGACCGGACCAGGCACCGCCACGGCGATCCCGTCGATGGTCACTTCGCCCGTTGGTTCGTAACCAGAGCCGAGGAGCGTCGCCGACGTCCCTGCCGCGAAGACTTCCCGCACGGTCATTTCGTTCCGCGTCAACGTCCCGGTCTTGTCGCTACAGATCACCGAGGTGCTTCCCAAGGTCTCTACTGCGGGCAGGCGCCGGACGAGCGCATTGCGCCTGACGATTCGCTGCATTCCCATCGCCAGCGAGATGGTCACGACCGCGGGCAGCGCTTCAGGTACCACGGCGACAGCGAGCGCAATCCCGAAGAGGAACATCTCGAGGGTGTCCTGGCCCCGGAGCACCCCGAGGGCGACGATGAGTCCAACAACTACCAGGGCGATGACGGCGAGAACCGTTCCTACGCGATCGAGGTTCTCCTGGAGCGGTGTTCTCCCCACCTCAACGGTTTGGAGCATCTCGGCGATCATGCCGAACTCAGTGCGCATCCCTGTGGCGACGACGACTCCCCGACCCCGGCCGTAGGTGATGACCGTCCCGGAATACGCCATGTCGCGTCGGTCGGCGATGGCGCTATCAGCATTCGCGATGGGGTCGGCCTGTTTCTCGACCGGCATCGACTCACCGGTCAGAGGAGCCTCATCGGCCTGGAGGTTGGCCGCTTCGATGATTCTCAGGTCTGCGGGAGTTCGGTCGCCGACCTGGAGGAGCACGATGTCTCCGGGAACGACATCGCGGGCCGGGATCATGGATTCGTGGCCGTCGCGGAGTAGCCGTGCGGTTGGTGCCGCCATCTCTCGGAGCGCCTCGATCGCCCTTTCCGCACGGTACTCCTGGACGAAGCCGAGGAGGGCGGCGAACACGACGATGATACCGATGATGATCGCCTCGAGTCCGTGCCCCAGCGCCGCAGAGAGAACGACGGCGATCAGCAGGATGACGATGAGGACGTTCCTGAACTGAGCTGCGAGCAGTGCCCATGGCGAGGTTCGTTCCGGCTCATCGAGCTCGTTCGGCCCGATCGTCGTAAGACGCTGAACGGCCTCAGTGGTTGCCAGCCCACGAGGTGAAGCGTCCAACACACGGAGGGACTCATCGATCGTGAGGACGTGGAATGGGATTGACGTGTTCTGGGTCGTCTCCATCCGACTCCCTAGTTGCCGCGTGTCAAGCACGTTGCAGTCGTGGCCCAAATACCCCACCTGCCGGGGAAGCTGCCACAGGCCCGACTCCGGCTCGGAGCGCCGAACGTGCTGCGGTCGATCAGATTCGCGTTATCGATTGTGGATTTCACGGAACGGCCTCCTCCGGCGGATCAGGGAATGACGGCGATCGGGACGGGGGAGTGGCGAGCCAGATAGGAGGCGGTGCCTCCGAGTCCGCGGAACTGCCCTTCGCCCCGCGAGCCGATCACGATCAGGCCGGCCTGATCGCTTGTTGCGTTCTCGACGAGTGCGACGCGCGGATCGCAGTGAGCGATGGCGATGGTGTATCCCACGCCGAGATCGCGGAATCCCTCCAGCGCTTCTTCGGCTTCGGATCTGACGCGGCCATCGACGCGTTCGACGAGACCAGGTGGTCTCTCACAGCCGGGAGACGCACAGCGAACGATCGTGGCAGGGACACCCAGATCTGCACAGAACCCGGCCGACCATGACAGGACACGCCGAGCAATTGGAGAGCAGTCCACGCCGACGAGGACCCGGGTCAACTCCTGCGCATGCGGGGGCGCCCGGCGTGGTACGACAACGAGAGGTCGCTGGGTGGTGAAGAGGAGACGTCGGCTGATGGAACCAAGCAGCAAGCCCGCCAACGGCCCAAGTCCTCGCGTCCCTACCACCAGCATCGCAGCCTCCTTTTCATCGGCAGTGCTGAGGAGCACGTCGGCGGTCGGTCCCTGGACGGCGGTGACGTTGATGCCGTCGAGTGCGTCGCCGTCGAGGGCTTGGGTCATGACCTCCGCCACGTGGGTATTCATCTCTGCGACGTGTTCGTCGACGCCGTCCACGTAGGGCGGGGGTAGCTCCGTCCATGCCACCACCGCCTCGACGGGTGCGTCCAGTCGGCGTCCGATCTCGACCGCCCATGCCGCTGCGACATTGGCGTTCGGGGATCCGTCGACGCCGACCAGGATGGTGCTCTGTGGGTGTGCGGTCATGTCGGCTCCTTGCTGGTTCGGTGAGATCGCCGCGCCGGCATGACCGGAGTGACGAAGCCCTCAGGCTTGACCGCCAGCACGGAGCAGCGAACCGATCGCAGGATGGTTTCGGCGGTGTTGCCCATGATCAGACCCCTCAGCCCGGTCCGTCCCACGGTGCCCATGACGACGAGATCAACATCGAGGCGGTCCGCCAGGCGGGGCAGTACCACACCGGGTGCGCCGGCAACCATGTGGATCGAACGTTCCGGCTCCGTCACGTGGCGGATCGCCAACACATCGAGCTGTCCAAGCCTGATGGCCTTGGTGTCCCGGACCATGACGTCGACGATCTCTCCCGGAAGTCCGACATAGGGGGACGAACGCAGGGTTGCTTCACCCTCAAGGGTCCAGGCATGCCCCAGGTGAAGCTCCCAACCATGACGATGGGAAAGCGACGTCGCCAACTCCATGATCAGGTCGTTCAATCCGTCCCGAACGGGATCGTCCGGATCCGGGTCGACCAGAGCCAAGACCGAACCGGTGCCGGATCGGCCGGAGCGCATCACCCACACCGGGACCGGGCACTTGCGCAGCAGGTGCATCACGCCGCTGGTCAAGTGCGGCTCGTCCGGCCTCTCCGCGACCGGTTCGCCGACCATGACCAGGTCGTGTCCTTCGACGAGGACCCGCCGGATCACTTCGATGAACGGCTCGCCGACTGTTTCGACGACCTTGACATCCGGCCCGCCCCGCGTGTTCTTGATCAGATGCCGGAGCCGCTGCTCCCTGTGGTGCAGCAGCTCTGCCTGGATGTCGATGACACGGCCTTCGACGTTCAACGTCCTTCTCCACGCAGGCAGCGGCGCAACGACGTCCATAATCGTGAGAAGTGCGTCGTTGGTGTTCGCGAGTTCGACAGCGGCGCGGAGGGTTAACGGATCCAGATGCCCCGGAGACGTCGCAACCAGAATGCTCTTGAACCTATCCATCACTTCCCCCTCCCTCGTTTGACCGGTCCATCACTGGTGTTTTCATTGGCGGCGATAACTCGTGTGGCGAAGTTGGCCGCTCTATCGATCCTTCGCGTTGTTTCGCCACGTACGCGAACCGCGGCGTCCGTCCCGGATAGGCAGTAGAGCGTTCCTTCGGGGATGGATCCCCGACTTGGTCAAGGGCTTTGCAGGATGCCCCCACGCACCGCGCCACCGAGGCGTGGCGATTGGACACGGGGTCGACAAGACAAACGAGGAGTCCCGCTGTAGAGCG
>JAUVNV010000098.1 GCA_030599515.1 Acidimicrobiia bacterium | reverse complement strand
TCCAGTGCCGGGTTCCACGAGCTGAACGAGAGAGCGACGACTCGTCCTGTTGCATGGAGTGCAGCGATGGCTCGAGCCACGGTGTCGGCCGATGGGCCTCCCGGTGCGGGGTAGTTGACGCCCGGCATGTCGACCGGGTCGACGACATCAACGTCGACATGCACGTAGAGATCACCCTGCGGGGGGTCGGCTGCGATCTCTTCGACGGTCACGTGGTGGATGCCCGACTTCGCGACCGCCTCGTCTTCTCCGGGATCGAGATCCCGGCCGTCGACCAGCCAGACACGGTCGTCCTCGATCGGTGTCATGGCGACACCGTCGACGATGGTCTGCTCGCCGCGACCGGTGAGCATGGCGAGCGGCATCCCACCGAGGAAGTCCGACGGTGTGGTCTCCCAGGTGTGGAAATCACCGTGGGCATCGAAGAAGATGACCGTCGGATCGATCCCCCGGCGCTGGAGACCGCCGGCGACACCCATGATCGAGAGACAGTCGCCCGCGTAGACGACGGGAAGTGACGTCTGGGAGACGGCTTCGGCGAGTTCGTCGTACAGAACCGCCATGCGCTTGGTCGTCTCCCCTTCGGGAAGGTCGGGCTCGATCACTACATGCGGCTCGGGCACCTCGAAGCCGGGCATCGGTGCCCCGATGAAGAACGGAACGGCGAAGATGGTCATCTGTGACCAACACTACGCGATCGGCGATCGAACCCATTCCCCCCGGAGCGACCGTGTCGTACGTTCGGACGGATGACGAACGAAGGGTTTCGCACCATGCATCCACCGCACATACAGCAGCGCTATAATGGCGCTATGGCGACCATTCAGATCAGGAACATCCCCGAAGAGGTGCACCGCGTCTACCGGATTCGGGCCGCAGAAGCGGGACAGAGCCTCCAGGAGTATCTCCGAGCGCTTCTCGTCGAGTTCGCCTCGATGTCGACTCCGGCTGAGATCGTCGCCGAAGTTGAACTAGAGATGGCAACGGAGGGAACAGAGGGGTTTGCAACGGTCTCGGCTGCCGAGGTGATTCGTCGCGACCGGGAATCGCATTGAGCGTTCTCGACGCATCGGTCGTGGTCGAGGCACTTGTTGGCACCGGTGAACGAGGTGCTGCTGCGCGTAGGCGCCTGCGTGGCGAGCTGATGCCGGACGCGCCCCAGATCCTCAAGGCCGAGGCGCTCTCGGGCATTCGGTCGATGACACTCCGAGGTGAGATTGCCGAACTGAGGGGGCGGCGGGCCATCGATCGGCTCCGCCGCTTCGCCGTTACTCCCTACCCGATCGAACCGCTGATGGGCAGGATCTGGGAGTTGCGATCGACGATCTCCGTCTACGACGCATGGCACGTGGCTCTCACCGAGCGACTCTCGACGACCCTCATCACAACGGACCGGCGCCTCGCCACCACGAACGGTCCTCGTTGTGAGATCGAGGTGATTGTCCCTTGAGGCCTATTGCGACGGCGCGAGCAGTTCGAGCCATTCGCCCGTCTCCGGATCGAGCGACCACACGTCGTCGAAGGTGTCGAAGGTCATGTTCTCTTCGGGCTCACCGGGACCCCATGCGCTGATGCTGCCGCCGATGAAGACGAGGCGCTCGTTGATCCGATCGAAAACGATCGCGTCGTAGGGCCGGATGTCCACGTCGATCTCGGGGAGGTACTTCCCAGATGGTTCGTTCGGGAAGCATTCCCAGTCGAGCGTTGTCGCGTCGAATCCGCACGCGTCACGCCCTTCCTCGCCACCGCCGGAAGTCACTTCAACCGATTCCATCGTCGGAAGTTCTCCGTCCGACACGGCCGATCGCGCGTAGGCTTGCTCAATGGCGACGACTTCCACCATGCCCGCAGCCGCGGCCGCGCTCGTTCGGCGGTACTACACGTACGCCGGGATCTACACGCTCGCCGCTTCGATCATCTGGGGCATCAACACGCTCTTCCTCCTCGATGCCGGGCTCTCGATCGCGGAGGTGTTCATCGCCAACGCAGCCTTCTCCGTCGGGACGGTGCTGTTCGAGATCCCGACCGGGGTCGTTGCCGATACGATCGGGCGACGGGCGTCATTCCTGCTGTCGCTTGCTGTTCTCGCAGCATCGACCCTCGCGTACGTCGGGCTCGCTCAGATGGGGAGCGGGTTCGTGGCATTCGCCATCGTCTCGGTGTTCATCGGCCTCGGATACACGTTCTACTCAGGTGCGATGGAAGCATGGCTCGTCGACGGTGTCCGGGCGCTCGGGTACGACGGCGACATGGACCGGGTCTTCTCCACCGGCCAGATCGTCGGCGGCGTCGCGATGCTCATCGGTACGATCGGGGGTGGGTTCCTCGGCCAGATCGATCTCGCGATTCCATTCCTCCTCCGGTCTGCGCTTCTCGTTGCGCTTCTCGTTCTCGCCTTCTTCGGGATGCATGACGTCGGCTTCCAACCAAGGGCCGTCACCCTTCGGACGCTGCCCGCTGAGGCCAATGCCGTGGCGAAGGCAGGGATACGCCACGGGTGGGGTTCCCGTCCGCTTCGCCTGATCATGATCGCCGGGGCTGTTCAGAGTGGGTTCTTCTTCTGGGCCTGGTACGCATGGCAGCCCTACTTCCTTGAACTGCTGGACCGCGATGCCGTATGGGTAGCCGGCGTCGTCGCGGCGCTGCTGTCGGTCGCGATGATCATCGGGAACAGTCTCGTGCAGTTCTTCACCCGCTTCTGCGGTCGGAGGACGACGATCCTGTTGTGGACGGCGTTCGTCTTCTCTGCCGGATCCGTCGGCGTCGGATGGGCCGGCAACTTCCCGATCGCGCTTGGCTTCCTCCTTGTTGCTTCGGTGGCGATGGGAGTCCAGATGCCGGTTCGTCAGGCGTTCGTCCACGGCATCGTGCCATCTGCGGAGCGGGCTACCGTCGTCTCCTTCGACTCGATGATCTCGGGGGTCGGTGCGGTGGGAGGCCAGGCGGGGCTCGGCGTCTACGCGGAACGCAGCTCGTACTCCGCCGCCTACGTCGTCGGTGGGGCCGTCACGCTCATTGCGGCGCCGATCGTGTGGGCCGCACGTCGCCTCAGCGATCCGGCCGACTACTTCGAGGGCACGGCGTCCCACGAACCGGGCGCGTGCGTCCCGAAGGGACTACCGGCCATCGCCCACGTGGAGACCTCTACCGACCCGGGTTGAACACTCGACCCCAGGAGTCTGGCGTAGAAAACCGACGATATCTACGCCAAAGTCCTGGGAGGTGGCGGTCCACTGGCGGATGTTGGCCATTGACAAGGGCCGGTCCGCGAGTACGTTTGCATCTATGAATGATCAGACCCGTCAGAACGATCTTCGCCACCTATTCGGGGCCGCCGGTCGGGCGCATCACGCCGTCTACGGCGGACCGAACCCGGGCTGGGCCCGGTGGTACGCCGAGTGGATGTACGGAGAGAGCCTGTCCATGCTCGAATCCGATCCGTCGGTCGACACCGTCGAGGCGTGGCTCGTCCGAGCCGATGAACGCATCCGTTCCGAGGAACCCGAGGGTTCGTGGCCGGGCCACTACGCCGCCTGGTTCCTCGAATGGGACGACACTGCAGCGAGCGAGTGAGGTCGTGAGCCACGCCCCCCAGCGTCCGCGACGCCTGGGACTCTGGGGGTTTGGAGCGGGTGGGATGAGGTCTGGGGAGATCAGGACGGCTGGTCCATAGGGAGGGTGACGGTGAAGATCGTTCTGGCCTCTGTTGAGTCCACTTCGATCGTGCCCCGGTGCTGGTTCACGACCACGTCGTAGACCGTGTCGAGACCGAGACCGGTTCCCTTGCCGGGTTCCTTCGTCGTGAAGAACGCCTCGAAGATGCGGTCCGTGACCGTAGGGGGGATCTCCGGACCGTTGTTCTCGACCTGCACCACGATGCAGTCGTCACGTAGTGCTGCTCTCACAATGATCTGTCCATCGTCGATGCCCGCCTCTCGGATCGCATCCGCCGCGTTGTCGATCAAGTTGGTCCAGACCTGGTTGAGCCGGCTGCCGTGGGCGGTGATCCGCGGAAGGTCCGGATCGAAAGAGCGGACGACAGTGATGCCGGACGTCTTCGATTTCAAGATGAGCAGCGTGTCGTCGATGCCTCTGGCCACGTCGACGTCCTGCACCGGGGCCTGATCGAGATAGGAGTACGACTTGAGTGCGGCGACGAGTTCGCTGAGCCGCTTCGATCCTTCCAAGACCTCGGCTACGAGAGCGTCTACTTCGGCGCGGGAAGCGAGAGCATCGACGACGAGGCCGGCGGTCGCGGGATCGACTCCTGCGAGATCGGCAGACTTGTACCCGGCGTCGGCGAGCACGGGTGTGAGGCGCCACGGTTCCGCGACGGTGAGCCGGTCGAGTGCCGTTTCCAGATCGTCTTCGACTTCGGCTCGCTCGATGGGACTCAGAATATCGCCGCGGGCGGAGGCCGTCGGGAGTTCCATTTCTGTGGGAAGGAACGCCTCGGCTGCTGCCTGCCTCTCAATCGCCGCGGGGAGGAGCGTGGAGCCCCGTGTCACGGCCGCGGCCGGGTTGTTCATCTCGTGGGCGAGGCCTGCAGTGAGCACGCCGATCTGGGCCATGCGTTCCGACTGGCGGAGCCGGGACTGCTGCTCCCGCCAGCGCGAGATGAACACGTCGAAGAGTGCGTGCACTGTCTGTACGTCAGACTCGAGGAGGGCGTCGAGGGACGCTTTGGGGATCGACACGAGTTCGGTGTCGATGAGTGCACGGGCGGTGGCGTTGCGGGGCTCCCCGGTCAGCAGCGACATCTCGCCGATGATGACTCCGGGTCCGGAGACGGCGATGCGGACGGGCTGATCGGCCGACACCTTGACGATCTCGATCTCCCCGGATGTCACGATGTATGCGGTGTCGCCGGGATCGCCCTCGTTGAACAGGGTGTCGCCCTGATGGAACGAGCACGTCCTGACGGTCTCCTCCAGTCGTTTGATAGCGTCGTCGTCGAGGCCGGAGAGCATTTCGACGGAGCGGAGATCGAAGGAGCTCACACGGTGTCGAGGTATCGGTGGACCAGTGTGACCGCGACCGAGCCTTCGCCGACGGCGGACGCGACGCGGCGCACGGCGCCTTCTCGAACGTCGCCGGAGGCGAAGATGCCCGGTGCGGAGGTCTCCAACGGGTACGGGTCTCGGCTCAGCGGCCAATCGGTTGTGAAGGTCGTGACGTCGGATCCCGTGTAGATGAAGCCGCGGTCGTTCATGGCCACCGTGTCCTTGAGGAAAGCCGAGTGCGGCACGGCCCCGACGAAGATGAACAGGGCGGACGCATCCCTCGTCTCCTCCTCACCGGTGTCGACGTTCTCGAGTCGGATTCCCTCGACGCGTTCGGATCCGGCGACTTCGATCACGCGCCGGTTGAGAAGCACCTCGATGTTCTCGATCGCTGCGATCTGGTCGACCAGGTACTGCGACATCTTCCGTCCGAGATCGTCCGATCGCACGACCATCGTGACCTTCGACGAGGTCTTGGAGAACATCACGGCTGCTTGTCCCGCGGAGTTCGCGCCGCCGATGACGTAGACGTGCCGGTCGCGGTACGTGGATGCCTCGGTGGCGGCCGCTCCGTAGTACACCCCCGCGCCCTCGAATCGTGCGTATCCGGGAACGTCGAGCCGGCGGACCGTCATTCCGCTGGCGATCAGCACCGCCCGACACTTCAACTCGAGGCCATCTGTCATCACCAGTGTCTTGACCGTGTGCTCGGAACGTACGGAGGCAACCTCCGCGGCAGTGATCAATTCTGCCCCCAGGCGAGTTGCCTGTGCGATTGCCCGGCGGGCCAGGTCGGCACCGCTAACGCCTTTCGGGAATCCGAGGTAGTTCTCGATCCGGGAACTCGTACCCGCCTGGCCGCCCGGCGCCTCGCGCTCGATCAGTACCGTCGAGAGGCCCTCCGACGCTCCGTACACGGCGGCGGCGAGACCGGCCGGCCCGCCGCCGACGATGGCGAGGTCGTAGAAGGGCGCTTCGGGTGTTGAATGGATCCCCGCCGCCTCCGCGAGTTCGTGCTTCGAGGGGTTGATCAGAACCGTGTCGTCCTGGAGGAACACCACAGGGAGTTCGCTGGTCGCGCCTGCAACCGATGCGACGGCGGCCGACCCTTCGGAGTCCCGTTCGATGTCGACGAAACGGTAGGGAACCTCGTTGCGGGCGAGGAACGCCTTGGCCTCATACGTTGCCGGCGACCAGGTTGTCCCGAGCACCCGGATCCCATCGAACGGGACGTCGGCGTTCGCCTGCCAGTCGTCGAGTACGTCATCGAGAATCGGGTACAACCGCTCGTCCGGTGGGCTCCACGGCTTGAGGAGGTAGTGATCGAGACCGACGTCGTTGATGGCCTGGATCGCGGCCTCGGTATCTGCGTATGCCGTGAGGAGTAGTCGCTTGGCCTGGGGGAAGACTTGATCGGCCTCCATCAGGAACTCGGTGCCGCTCATCCCGGGCATTCGCTGATCGACAACGAATGCAGCCACGGTCTTCGAACGGCTCTTGAGCTCCCGAACCGTGTCGAGGGCTTCCGCGCCCGACGAGGCGGACATGACCTGATAGGTCGATCCGTAATGGGTGCGAAGATCACGACGGACGGCGGCCAGCACCTGCGGGTCGTCGTCGACGGCGAGAATCACTGGTCTGCTCATGGGGTCCCCGGGTTCGTTGCTGCGACCGACTCTATCGAAGAGGAACGCCCTCCGGCACGGAAATCGTCCGCTACGCTCGAAAGCCAGCAACGGAGGGATATGTCCGTGGAGAGCAATGCGCGGCTCATCGTGCTCGGAAGCCGTGGGTCGATTCCCGTATGTGGAACGGAATTCGCGGTGTATGGGGGAGGCACGACGTCATTCGCCCTCGCCGTGGACGATCAGGTGGTCGGCTTCATCGACGCAGGGACCGGTCTCATGTCTTGGCGCTCCTACGGGCTGCAACCTGCTCCCTCCATTTCCGTGTTCTTCACGCATTACCACTGGGATCACATCCAGGGTCTCTCGATGCTGGATCTGGTGTGGGCCGACGACGGAAGCGTCATGGTCCGCGGCCCGGCAGATCCGAGGAGCGCTCTGACCTCAGTCATCACCCCACCGTGGTTTCCGGCATCGCTTGCCGACGCCCCAGGCGTGCGTTTTGAGAGAATCGCTGGGTCGGTCGAACTGTCAGGTCTCACCGTCACACCGTTCGGGGTCGAGCACCCGCAGGGCGCCGTCGGGTACCGGGTCGATGGGCCGTCGTCGAGCGTGGCGGTCGTCACCGACCACGAGGCCGGCTCGAATGTGGATGCAAGCATCATCGACGTGATTCGGGGTGTCGACGCACTGATCCACGATGGCCAGTACTTGCCGGAGGAGGCTGTAACCCATCGGGGGTGGGGTCACTCGACATGGGAGGACGCCGTCACTGCCGCGGTCGCGTCGGGGGCAGACCGGTTGATCCTCACCAGCATGGATCCACGACGAACAGATGACGAAGTCGACGCGATCGTCCACACCGCGCGGCGACAGTTTCACGCCACCGAAGCCGCGTACCCGGGCCTGTCGGTGTCGTTGTGAGGTTCGCGGCGGTTGCTCCGCCGCGGTTGCGGACGCTGGAAGAGTCGGAGCGCACCGCCACCTGGCTCGAACTCTTCTACGACCTGGCCTTCGTTGCAGCCGTGGCGATGATGGGGACTCGCCTCGTTCATGACGCGTCCTGGGCAAGCGTCGCCTCGTACCTCGCGTACTTCGCTCTGGTGTGGTGGCTGTGGGCCAGCCATACGTTCTACGCCGATCGGTACGACACCGACGACCTCTTCTATCGATTGCTCGCCGGCGCACAGATGGTGGGTGTGATGTTGATCGCCGTGTCACTCTCCCTCGGTGAGGCGGGATCCACGACGGTGTTCGCCATCGGTTACACCGCGGCCCGGTTGATCCTCCTGGCCCTGTATGTCCGGGCGTACAGGCACGTGACCGAGACCCGGGAACTGGTGCGGGGATACCTGATCGGATTCGGATCCGCTTCGGTGCTGTGGCTCACGTCGATCGCCGTACCCGAGCCGTATCGGTTCTGGATCTGGCTCGCCGCGTTCGCCGTGGATCTGGCGACTCCGTTCGTTCTGCGCAAGATCCAAGCGGCGGCGCCGCTCGACGTCTCGCACCTTCCCGAGCGGTTCGGACTCTTCACGATCCTCGTCCTGGGTGAAGCGATCGTGGCGGCAACCGTTGGCTTGAGCCACGTCTCGTGGCAGCCGTCAACCACGCTCGTCGGCATCCTCGGTCTGGGGACTGCGACCTGTCTCTGGTGGATCAACTTCGATCACCTGGACGGTTCGGTCGTCCGTAGGAGGAAGGATCGACGGAACTGGCGCCCGACCGTGTGGATCTACAGTCATCTCCCTCTGGCCATTGCGCTTGCCATGTTCGGGGTTTCGGTGGAGGTCGCCATCGTCGCCGCCGACCAGGGCCACGAGTACGACACTGCAGATCGGTGGCTTCTCACGGGATCCGTCGCTCTGGCATTCTCGGCGATGGCCGCGATTCAGCTCGCCTCTGTGCGCAGTGATCGAGAGCAGCTCCGTCGGTCCGTGATCATCAACCGGCTCGTCGGGATTCCAATCGTGCTCGTCGTCGGACTCGTTCCCGGTATCGGGGCGGTGTGGACGATGGCGTTGGTGACCGCCGTGTGTACCGGCGAGATCGTCGCCGACCTTGCTGCAGCGAACCCCGGTGTCCTGCGACGCGACGCGGTGACGGTCGGCGAGTCGAACGGATAGCGTGCCGGCCCGATCTGAGATCCGTCGTTTGTACTTGCGACCACCTGTCGTGTGGTGGC
>JAUVNV010000196.1 GCA_030599515.1 Acidimicrobiia bacterium | reverse complement strand
CCTTCGTTGTGCGTCCTTGCCGGGCACGCCGATGCCTCGGCGAGATCAGCACGAACTTACGACTCAGGACACTAGAGAAGCGTCTCGTTAGCGCGCTTTGCGGGGTTAGCTTGTGATCATGGCTGGTGAGCAAGAGAACGTCATCGAGATCGCTTCCCCGACGGACCAATCCGACACCGGTTTCGACGGCGCAGGAGAGATCGATCTCTCGCTGCTCGAATCGACGCTGGAGTACATCCGGCCGGCGCTGCAGGCCGACGGCGGAGACCTTGTGCTGCTCGGCGCTTCGAACGGCAAGGTCACACTTCAACTCGTCGGTGCCTGCGGCGGCTGTCCGCTCTCCACGATGACGCTCACGGCCGGGATCGAACGGATCGTGCGCGACCGAGTTCCCGGGGTGATAGCCGTCGAAGCAATCTGAGATCCGGCTTCGCCGGCGACAGTCGGTTGTCGGTACTCAGTATGGGGTTTCGGGCTGGTATCTGGTGGCTGGTAGCTATCAGGGTGGGTCTGGATCTGCTCGTGTTCGGATGAGTCGGCGGCGCAGTGGCGGGCTGTCGGGGTCGATCTTGTACCCTTGTTGGTGGATGGCGATGTGGTGGTGGAACCAGCACAGGGTGGTGAGGTTCTCCGGGTCGTGGCTCCCGCCGTCGGAACGCAGTCTGATGTGGTGGGGTTCGAGCCGATACCGGCTCGTGCAGCCTGCGATCGTGCAACCGCCGTCACGATGCGCGACCAGTCTGCGGACGGCGGGCGGGATCGCCCGGGAGGTCCGTGAGGTGACGACCGGTTCGCCGTTGGACAGGCCGATGATCTGGACCGACCCGGTGCAGAGGAGTTCTTCGAGCGTGTTGGGCCCCACCCGGGGTCCGTACTCGATCTCACAGCCGTTCTCACCGCCGGTGCCGTTCGCTTCATCGAGGTCGATGAAGACCGACACCAACGGCCCGTTCGAGGCTTCGGCGTCGCCGTCACGGTCGAGGGAGTCCATCGCCATCGCGACCAGGGCGTCGGCCTGACGCTGGCCCCGGGTGCAGGTGTCGCCGCCGGGTAGGAGGCGGAGTTCGTCGGCACGGACACACAGGGCGTCGGCGAAGATCTTCCCCTCCATCCCCGCCAACACGCCCGACACCCGCCACGCCGATTCATCCAGGTTCGGCTGCGCCACCGCGAACCGGTCGTTGAAGACCCGCCGCTCATCGTGACGGGTAACTCTGCGTTGACGGGATATGAGGCGTCGAACGCCTACGAGATCCATCGTCTCGGAGTGCTGCAACGTCGCCTCGTCCGCACCCGCCACCGCCAGACGGGTCGTCGCCAGCGCCCGATCGAACGTGATGTCGCCCTCAACGAGACGGAACTGGTACCGGCGATGCTTCTTCATCCACCGCGCCGCGTACACCAGATCCGACGCCACCGCAGGCGACACGTCCAAGCGTGACGACACCCACTCCGCCGTTGACCGCGACCCCGTCGACCCGGCAACGTTGATCTTGTCCAACTCGTTGATCAACACTGCCTGACGATTACGGATGTCCGAAGACTGCTCCTCCAACTCGAGGAGCTCCTCTTCCATCTCAGACACGGAACGGGCTGACCAGAACATGGAGACAAGGTATCAACCGGTAGTGACAGAAAACCTCGAAGACCAGGTAATCCTGCAACATTCTTCCGAAAGGCCCCGTCCGCAGTCCGCACTCTGGCTCGCAGCTCGAGGCTCACCCGCGCCGTCGCGGTCTGCAATCGCCGTATCCTGGCGGTGTGATGCTCATCGACCTTGCCAAATCCGGCGACCGCCGTGCTCTGGGCCGTCTGGTTAGCCGTGTCGAGGATGACACCGACGAGGGGAGAGAAGCCCTCTCAATCGTCTACCCGAGCGGCGGCGCAGCGTGGGTGACCGGTATTACGGGAGCACCCGGCGCCGGGAAGTCGACCCTCGTCGACGGTCTCGTCGGGTTCGCCGCCGATCAGGGGAACGTCGCGGTCGTGGCCGTCGACCCGTCGAGCCCGTTCAGCGGGGGCGCGGTCCTCGGGGACAGGATCCGGATGCAGCGCCACACCGACGACCCGCGCATCTACATCCGATCGATGGCGAACCGCGGCCACCTCGGCGGCCTCGCCGACTCCACGCCCCGTGTCGTCGCCCTTCTCGACGGGCTCGGCTTCTCAGAGGTGCTGATCGAGACCGTCGGTGTCGGGCAGGCCGAGATCGACGTCGCTTCGTCTGCCGACACGGTGATCGTCGTCGTCAACCCCGGCTGGGGCGATTCGATCCAGGCCGCCAAAGCGGGCCTCCTCGAGATCGGTGACGTGTTCGTTGTGAACAAAGCCGACCGGCCCGATGTCGACGAGACGGTGACCGAACTGTTCCGCATGCTCGACGCCGGGCCGGAGCGTGCATGGCGACCACCGATCGTGCCAACCGTCGCAACCGAAGGAACGGGACTCGACGACCTGTGGACCGCGATCCTCTACCACCGTCGTCACCTCACCGAGACGGGAGATCTTCAGAGCCGTCGAAGGGAGCGAGCCTCCCGAGAGATCGAAGCTGCGGTCCGGGCCGGCCTGCGCAGGAGAGCCTCGCTGGATTCAGGCGGGGTCGATCTCCTCAACCGTGTCGCTGCTCGTGAGATCGATCCGTGGTCGGCTGCCGGAGCCCTCATCAACGCCCTGTAGTCTCCATCACACGCGAGCAATGGAGGGATCGTCGTGGGTCTCGTCGAGTACACCGTTTTGGATGCAGTGGCCAGGATCACCCTGAACCGGCCGCCGGTGAACGCTCTCAATGCCGAACTCATCGCAGACATCGGCACAGCGCTGGACGCAGCGGCCGGGCCGGACGTGCGTGCCGTGGTGATCACCGGGAGTCCTCACTTCGCGGCGGGAGCCGACATCACCGGTTTCCAGGCCGCGTTCGACGGGGACGGAGAGGTCGATCTCGCCGGTGACCTCTCGTCCGTCGTCAATCGTCTCGAGAGCCTGGAGAAGCCGACGATCGCCGCCGTCAACGGCTTTGCCCTCGGCGGGGGCTTCGAACTGGCGATGGGAGCGGACTTCCGGTACCTCGCCGACGACGCACGCGTCGGTCAGCCCGAGATCCTGCTCGGGATCATCCCGGGAGCCGGAGGGACACAGCGTCTCCCGAGGCTTGTCGGATACCAGCGCGCCCTCAAGATGTGCCTTACAGGCCGCCAGATCGACGCGGAGGAGGCGCTCACGCTCGGTCTCGCCGACAAGGTGGTCGCGTCGGACGAATTGAGCGAAGCCGCGATGGCCGATGCGCTGAGGTTCGCCGCCGGACCGACGGCGGCGTATGGAGCGGTCAAGCGTTCCGTGGCGGGCGGCCTCGGGGTGTCTCTCGAGCGTGGCCTCGAGATCGAAGCAACCGAGTTCGCCCGCGTCTTCGGAACCAATGACGCCCGTGAAGGGGTCGCTGCGTTCCTTGCGAAGGAGAAACCGGACTTCACCGGACGGTGAGCTGATCGACCGATGCGAGGCGGCGGCGCCGCTGAGTCCGTCAACCCGATAGCCTCGCGTCGACATGAACACGCAGAGAATCCCGCGATGGATCGGGGCGGTCGTGCTCGCGGTCGTTGGCACTGCGGCGATCGTGGTGTTCGCTATCGCATGGATCTCGGCGAACCAGATCCGATCTGACCTTCTCGTACCGGTGGCGGATGAGCGCCCGTACGACGTGGAGATCCTCCGTGCGCCTCCCGCCCGGCTCGTGATCGCCGGGACGGATGAGCCACCCCGTGGCGGCGTCTGGGGATTCGAATCTGAGGCGACGTACATCCAGTTGACCGCTCTGCTGAACCGAACCGACACCGAGACCGAGTGGGCAGCCACGCCGTACATCGGGGAACCTGCGGTCGGTGTGAAAGGGCGCGTCGACGTGGATGCGTATCCGACCGACCCTGAGGTCGCGTTCGGTCTCGGTTTCGAAGAAGTTCGAGCGCCGGGAGATCTTGGACCGCTACCGGCGTGGCTGATCGACGGGCGTCGCTCAACCTGGGTCATCATCGCGCACGGCAAAGGAACGGACCGCCGGAGCCAGGCCCTCCGTATGATCCCGAACCTCGTCGAATCGGGCTATCCGGTGCTGGTGGTCGGCTACCGAAACGACGAAGGCGCCCCGACAGATCCCTCCGGGTTGCGATCGTGGGGACTCACCGAGTGGCGAGACCTTGACGCCGCGGTGCGCCTCGCCGATCGGGAAGGCGCCCAAGACTATGTGCTCGTCGGCCACGATCTCGGGGCCGAGGTGGTCTCGATGTTCCTCCACGAATCGGATCGCGTCGGGAACGTGCTCGGTGTCGTGTTCGACTCACCGGCGCTCGATCTCGAGGGAATCATGGACTACGGCTCCGGTCCGGTCACCCGATTCATCGACGAACTCGGTCAGCAACTCGCGAGGATCCGATTCGGGATGGAGTGGAGTGAACTCGACCAGATCGCACGGGCCGATCAGTTCGACGTCCCGATCCTGGCGCTTCACGGTGCTCGAGATCAGGTGATTCCGATCGAGATCACCGAGGCGTTCGCGACGGCCAGGCCCGACCTCGTGCGGTTCCTCCGCTTCGAGCAGGGTGGCCACGGCGATCTCTGGAACGTCGATAGCGCCAGATACGAGTCGGCAGTGATCTCGTTCATCGACGAACTCGCCGATAGCGAAGGCTGAGATTTCCATCGCAGCGGCACGGATTGGGGCAGACTTGGAGTCCATGCTGTATCTCGATCACGCCGCCACAACTCCGCTGCGGCCCGAGGTTCGCGAAGCGATGGCGCCGCACCTCGGCGGCCGGTTCGGGAACCCATCCGGCATCCACGCGACGGCCCGCCGAGCGAAGGACAGCATCGAAGAGGCGCGCGAACGGATCGCGG
>JAUVNV010000132.1 GCA_030599515.1 Acidimicrobiia bacterium | reverse complement strand
CTTGGTTGGCATGAGTTGGGTTGACCGGCGCGTGCACATCATGCTCGATGTCGTGGTCGATGCGTGCAAGTTGGGCAAGGTTGGCAGTGTCCAGGGAGTCTGCGACGGCCTTCTGGGCGAGACACCATGTGTCGTGGATGGGGCAGAAGTCGGACCAGTCGCACGGTCCACCGCGAAGGATGCACTTGTCGGGGGAGAGAAGTCGCTCGGCTGGTTCGATGATGTCGAGAAGGGTGATGGTCTCTGGGGGTCGGGTGAGGCGGTAGCCGCCGTTTGGTCCGGCGGTCGAGGTGAGCAGCCCCTGAGAGACGAGCTCAGCAAGGATTCTCTTCAGGAACCCAGGGGGGATGTCCATCGTGGCTGCGATCTCGCGAGCCTTGCGGGGCGCACCTTCGTAGTGTCGAGCCAGGTCGAGTGATGCGCGAACTGCGTAGTCGCCGTGCTTTCCGAGCGTGACGGGCATGGTTCTCCTCGAGGGAAGGACCTTACGTTTGGATCCCCCGTAGAGACCTTACGCGTGGCAGATCGACCGTGGGCGGGAATCTCCGCAGGGCGCGATTTGGGGACGTTCTCCAACGTCGCGCAGGTTCGTCTCCCGGGCCCGGAGACAAGCGCCCGTATGCCCAGACGTTCACCAGGGCTCTGAACGTTGCGGCGATTGAGCGTTGACCCGTGCCGTTGTCGGGCGATATGTTCGGGCCAGTGCTCGGAGAGCAACCCGGGGAGGGGTGGATGGCACTGCTCATATCTGGGGCGATTGCTGCCCATCCAACGAGGAGGAATCCATGAGACGATCCGCACTTCCAACGCTGCTTGCAGCCCTGATGGTCATGGCGATGGCGCTGGGAGCCAGCGCCGCATTCGCAGGTGAAGTAACCGGGAACGGCAAGGTTCTCTGGAACCCCGGCCACATCGGGGATGGTGAAGCGCATCACACGTTGAACGGCAAATCGCTGTGTGCATTCTCGGGACTGGAAGACTGGGCAATGGACAGTGACCAGCCCGACGGCGAGATATATGTCGATCCAGGTGTGACACAGTCGTGGGGACAGATACCGCATGACTACAGGCCTGCCCCGGGTGATCTCTTCCACCCCGGCAATTCGTGCAATCCAACCGGAGATCCGCTGCACGAGGAGTAGAACACCTAGCCATGTTGTGAGGGGCTGCGAGGTATCTCCGGCCCCTCACACTTCATTGGGAGCGGACCCACTCGCCCAGGTCGATCAAAGCCTGTGTATCCGCGATAGTGCTGACTGTGGTGGTTGCGACGGGCGGGCCGGTTCACGGCGGGTCATCCCGATGTGGGAGTCGCTGGTCGGATCGTATGCATTGTTCGACCATTGCCGTTCCTTCATGTCACGATCTCGGGAGTGATCTCGCTTCTGCCGGGCGGATCGAGGGGCGTGTGAAGGGGCATCGGCGGCCGGAGACACCCCTTCGGGAGCTCTTTGGGTCTACATGGATCTTGTTTCGTAGACTCGAATGGCGGTGATGATCGGGCAGGTCTCGGCGATCGCTGTTGCCTCGTCGAGATCGGCAGCGTTGATGACGACGTAGCCGGTGAAAGCATCCAGGTCCAAGGGCAGGTCCGTGGTACCGGCTCGTGTGATCTCTCTTCCGCCTCCGGACGGACCTCCGCTATCAACCATCTTGTCTCCGATCGATGCGAACCAGTTGCCCCAGGCCTCCATGATCTCGGGGGTCGGTGGTACGAATCCGTAGGTCAGGAACACGAACTTCTTCATAGTCTCTCCTCTTCGCTCATTGCTCCCCGGGTAGTCGCACCGACGTGCCAGTCTGGTGGCACGGAACTCGACCCTGCCGAACGCACGAACCTCCCCAGGTCTGATCGCCAACGCTATCAGCGTCATCGCCGTGGTGCGGACCCAATCTGGGCGACCCAGGCCGGCGCGTTTCTGGGGAGGGGAACCGTTATCCAGACGGCAAGGGCCGATGCGAGATTGGTGCCGTCCGATGCGACACCTGCCGAGTCGTACCAGGGCTTGCGCCGAGTACCTGGAGTCGAACAAGGAACCCGCGTCTCGCGCATCATGTGCCAGGATTGGTGCGGGACACCATGGTGAAGTACCTCGACTACACGGGGCGGGTCGCACGCGAAACCCCTGCGTCGCGCAACAGGGTCATCGATTTCTGGCGGGCGGTGGCGATCCTGACCGTGGTCTTCGGACATTGGCTCGCTGCGTCGATCTGGCTCCAACCCAACGACGAGATCGAGTTGATGAACTCGCTCCAGTGGATCCCCTACGCGGCGTGGGTGACGTGGATCGTTCAGGTGATGCCGATCTTCTTCTTCGTCGGAGGCTACGCGAACGCCCGGGGTCTGTCCCGACTTGAGGCAGGGGAGGAAACCGCACCCGCCTGGATCACGAAGCGAGTCCGTCGCCTCTTCACTCCGGTGATTCCCCTTGTTGTCGTCTGGACGCTTCTCATCGTGGCCACGCGATGGTTCGTTCCCGCCGAGGTCGTGCACGCTGGAGCGATGTCGGCGACAGTGCCGTTGTGGTTCGTCTCGGTGTACCTGATGGTCACAGCGATGGCGCCGTGGACGCACCGCTGGTGGCGCCGGCACCCATTGGGGAGCATCACCGCCCTTGCAGCAGCGGCGATTGCCGTCGATGCTGTCCGTTTCGGACTCGGCGTCGAACTCATTGGGTGGATCAACTACGTGTTCGTATGGGGTCTGGTGCATCAGGCCGGGTACTGGTGGGCAGATCGCGACCGAATCGGCCGGCCGATCCGGCCCCGCACGGGATGGGCGATCTTCTCAGTCGCTCTCAGTGCGCTGATTGTCGTGACCTGGGCCGGTTGGTACCCGGTGGCGATGGTCGGGATTCCCGGTGCCGAGATCACGAACATGACTCCGCCGACGTTCGGCATCGCTCTGCTCGGTACGGTCCAGGCAGGCATCATCCTCGGCACCCGCCCGGCGATCGAGCGACTGACGCGGCGGCTCCGAGTCTGGCACGCCGTCGTGGCGGTCTCCGGAGTGCTGATGACCATATTCCTGTGGCACCTCGGAGCGATGTCACTCGTTGCGGCCGTGGGACTCTTCACGTTCGACGGGGCGATGTTCCGGATCGAACCCGGCACCACGGCGTGGTGGCTGACGCGGCCGTTGTGGCTGTTGATCCTGTCCGGTGTCACGATCGCCCTCGTGGCGGTGTTCGCTCCGTTCGAGTGGAAGATCTCCAAGGATCCACCGCCGGCGAAGACCATCTATGTGACGGCCGGTGTGTTGCTCTGTGCCGGCTCGGCTGCCGCGATCGCCTACTTCGGCCTTGCGACGACCGAGGCAGCAGTCAACTGGATCATCCCGGTCGCCGCCATCGTCGGCGCAGGCCTGGTCGGTGCGTACCCGGCCTTCGGGCGACTTCGGGATGGAACTGGTGCCGGCTCCGCCCGAGCGAGTGATTCGAAACGATCGCCGTGACCGGCGGAAGCGTCTCCTGCGTCTCTCTGAGGGAAGGCCGTCTACGCTCTGGAGCCATGGCCAGGAAAGACCCGACGCAGCACAAGTACTACGATCGGTTCGATCTGCTGCTTGTCGTCTCTGTTGTCACCGTCGGCTTGTTGCTCCTCGTCGATCTCGACCAGGGCGAGGGCATCGGAGAGTTCCTATCCGTCACGGTCACCATCCTCACCGCGACGATGCTCATGCTTGCTGTCACTGCGGCGGGAATCGGGCGCCGAGGACGCCGGCTCGCATGGATAGCCGTTGCTGTCACCGTGTCGGCATCTGTCCTCGGAGCATTCCATCCGCTCGGCGATGTGACCCGCGGTGGGCTTCTCTGGCTGCTCCTCGTCGTCGCCGCGCCGGTCCTAGTGCTCTTGCGACTCATGCATCACAAGGAGATCACGGCAGAGACCCTCCTCGGGGCCGTGAGCGTATATCTGATGATGGCCATCGCCGGGACCTATCTCTTCCTGTTCATCGACACGTTGGGAGGCTCGACGGGGGAGTTCTTTGGTAGCCCGAAACCGACCACCGTCTTCATGTACTTCAGTCTCGTGACCATCACGACGGTCGGATACGGGGACTTCTTTCCGGTGGAGGTGTTCGGGCGTGCCGCCGCCGGATGGGTGGCCGTCATCGGCCAGATCTACCTCGTGGTCGTCGTCGCCTACATCGTTGCGCTCTACACGAGCGGGCGTACCCGCGGACTCGATTCGGCCCCAGTCGACGACGACTAGGTTTCGCCCCATGGAACCGAAAGTCATCGCCCTCGTCCTCGCCGGTGGAGAAGGCAAGCGCCTCTGGCCTCTTACCCGGGATCGGTCAAAACCCGCCGTTCCGTTCGGCGGTATCTACCGCCTGATCGACTTCGTCCTGTCGAATCTCGTCAACGCCGGGTACCGCAAGATCGCCGTCCTGACCCAGTACAAGAGCCACAGCCTCGATCGGCACCTCGCGCTCGGCTGGTCGATGAGCGAGATGCTCGGGAACTACATCACACCCGTCCCCGCGCAGATGCGCCGCGGACCGTACTGGTTCTCCGGGTCGGCCGACGCGATCTTCCAGAACTTCAACATACTCACCGACGAACAACCCGATCATGTCATCATCTTCGGGGCCGATCACATCTATCGCATGGACCCACGCCAGATGGTGAGCCAGCACGTCGAATCGGGAGCAGGCGTCACGGTCGCGGGGATCCGGGTCCCGATCGAGGAGGCCTCTGACTTCGGTGTGATCGAAGCCGACGAGCACGGCAAGATCATCTCGTTCCAGGAGAAGCCGGAACATCCGAAGCCGATCCCCAGGGATCCATCCTCTGCCTTCGTCTCGATGGGCAACTACGTCTTCGAGACCAAGATCCTGCGGGAGGTCGTCTCCGCCGATGCTCAAGATGAAGACTCCAAGCACGACATGGGTGGGAACATCATCCCGGCGCTCGTGGCTCAGGGCGCCGCCCGGGTCTACGACTTCGCGAACAACGTGGTCCCCGGTCAGCACGACCGCGAACGTGGATACTGGAGGGACGTCGGAACGCTCGATGCCTACTACCAGGCGAACATGGACACGATCGCCGTTGATCCGATCTTCTCGTACTACAACCGTCATTGGCCGATTCTGACCCACCGGCCTCCGTTCCCACCGGCCAAGTTCGTGTTCGATCTGGACGATCGCAGGGGAGCTGCGTACGAGTCGATCGTTGGGGCCGGTGTTGTGGTCTCGGGGAGTGTGGCCCGTCGATCGATCCTCTCGTCGAACGTCCGCCTTCACTCCTACGCATCCGTCGAGGACTCCTTGCTGCTCCAGGGTGTCGAGGTCGGTCGAGGCGCCGTGATCCGCAGAGCGATCATCGACAAGAACGTCGTGATACCGGATGGAGTCCAGATCGGTGTCGACTCACACGCCGACCGTGATCGCTTCACGGTCACAGAGTCCGGATTGGTCGTCATCGGCAAGGGTGAAAAGGTCGATCCTGCCTGACCCTTTGGCGTCTGGCGTAGGAAACGGCGGCGATTCGGTCACTTTTGTACGCCAGACGCCTGATCGTCGCGTTTCTCGAGCGGAGCGGTAGCCTCCGGCTCGTGCACCAGCCTCAGACCCTTCGCTCGTTCGCGGGATTCGTTCTCGTCTTCTCTCTGATCGCCGCGGCTTGCAGTCCTGGGGCGGACCCGACAACGACGACGGCAACGCTGGACACCACGACCACCGTCGCCGAACAGGACACGACCACCACGACGGTTCCCGAGGTCTCGATCTCGGTGCCGGGCACGGCATCGGAATCGATTGACCCGACGATCGTCGAAGAGATGCGTGCTGAACTCGTCGAGCTGATGGTCGAAGCCGAGCAAGTCCGCGGTATCCCGTTCATCGCGACCCCGACCGTCGTCATCCTCGACGACGCGGAGTTCACGCAACGGGTTGCCGACCTCATCGCCGAAGATCTCGACGAGGACGAACTGGCCGTCGATAGTGCCTTCTTCTCGATGCTCGGGATGCTCAGCCCGGGGACGAATCTCTACACACTGCTCATCGATCTCTACGCCGAACAAGTCGCCGGATTCTACGACGGCGATACCCAAGAGATGGTCGTTCCCGCCGCACCAGACGGCTTCACGCCGCTTCAGGAGATCACGGTGCTTCATGAACTCGTACACGCGCTCACCGACCAGCACTTCGATTTCAACGATGACTACCAGACGCTCATCGACGACGGCACCGGGGATGACGCATCGGCGTTCCAAGCGCTCATCGAGGGTGACGCAACCCGATCGCAGTTCGTCTTCATGGAGGGTATGAGCCCGCTCGAAGCAGTTCAAGCAGCAACCGAGGCTCTGAGCTACGACTCGTCCGTGCTCGAAACGGTTCCGGCGTGGATGCGGGCCGACCTCATGTTCCCGTACAAACAGGGGCTCACATTCGTCGACGCGATAGTTTCAGCTGGTGGTCTCGCCGCCGTTGACGATGCCTATCAGGCACCACCCGAGACGACCGAGCAGATACTCGACGTCGCGAAGTACGAACGCCGTGAGCAGCCGCGGGACCTGGCGTTGCTGACCGTGGAGCTCGATGGGTGGGATCTGCACGATGAAGCGACGTTCGGCGAGTGGGGTTGGCGGCTCATTCTCAACGAGAGCGTGCTGCCCGGGGAAGCAACCCAGGCGGCCGCCGGATGGGGGAACGACACCTACCGCGTGTTCTCACGCGGGGGAGAAGTGGCGATGGCGCTGTCCTACGTCGGCGACTCCGAACGAGATGCCGAAGAGCTGGCCGACGCTCTGATCGCCCACATCCGTGATTCCATAAACGCAGGCCCGGCGGAGGAGTCGGGCGGTGGTCTGCTGTACCGCCAGGGTTCGGTCTACTCATTCATCGATCGCATCGATGATGCCCTCTACTGGATCGTGTCGACGGACAAGGCCGCAGGTGAGGATCTTCGCCTGCAACTCGGCATTTGAACTCGCTTCGCTCATCGTATCCGGTATCCGGTATCCGGTATCCGGTATCCGGTATCCGGTATCCGGTATCCGGTATCCGGTCGAGGGTGTAGCAGGCTCTCCGCCGAGTACCGAGTACCGAGTACCGACTACCTCTGTCAGACACCTAGACCGCGGGTGACCCTGCCCGTACGGTGAGCACATGACGCGTGTCAGCGACCGGGTCCGAATCGGGGTGTCGAAACAGCAGACGGCTGGGGGGCGTGATCAGCCGCGGCCGGCGTTCGGCTTGCGG
>JAUVNV010000267.1 GCA_030599515.1 Acidimicrobiia bacterium | reverse complement strand
GATCTCGAGGACCTCGTCGGCGAAGGGATCGAGAAAGATGTCGGCGATGATCGGCGTCGGCTCCTTCTCACCCCGGTTGATGGCCTCGACGAGCCGGGCGAACGTTCCCCCGATGACCGAGAGCCACTCGTTGTCCTCCGCGGAGATCGGCTTGGCGTCGAGTTCATCCTGTGCGAGCCGGGCGAGTTGGTCGAGGATCACGATCAGTTGATCACTCGCCCAGCGGGTGGCCTCCTCGTCGGAGAACGGGTCCCCGAGCTGGGTGTCGTACTCGCCCACCATGAGGCCGGCATCGATGAGGCCTTCGCTCATCATCCGCGCGAGGGCGGCAAGCCGTGAGAAGGCGACCGGATCCGGTTCGACCCAGTGCCGTGGCGGTGGTAGCGGCTCGGGCGCTTCACCCTCGGCGATGGCCTGCTTCGCGTAGAGGATCGTGTCGTGCTTCAACTCGGCGTAGGAGGCGAACCCGGTGTTGTGGGACTTCGCCTGCCAGGCATCAGTGCGCATGAACGGAGGGAACGCGTCGAGATACTTCGACACCCACACGGGTTCGAGCGTGTACAGCCAACCGTCGTAGACGGTTCGGCCCCAGTCGTCGATCGTCCGTGACCCCACCAGTTGGCGCAGTTCGGAGACCTTCGGCTCATAGTCGGGGTAGGTCGCGGGTGCTCCGGCCTCGTCCTGGATGTCTGCGGCGTATGCGCTCCCTATCACTGAGGCGAGATCGAGCGGCGTGGGACGGATTCGAGTGGCAACGCCGGGGTCGGTCAGCTGGTCGTAGATCCACGAGTCGAGCACGAAGCGTGTCCCCATGGTTCGCAGAGCGGCAAGACCGGGGTCGATCCGGACCGGCCGCATCGCAAGGAGTTCCTGTCCGATCGCGAGTACGACGGCGTCTTCTGAGAGGGCAGAAGGGTTGGTGAGTCCCCCATCCACGACCGCATCAGCTGCTACGGCGACCTCGAGAGGGGTGTAGTCGTCGGCCGCCCCGATGAGGAACGCCGTCGGGTCGTAGATCGTCGCCCAATCCTCGGTGTTCTCCGGGCTCGCCACGACCAGCCGGGAGATCAGGGTTCCGACCCGTAGCGTGTGTGCGTTGTCAACGAGGAACATCGTGTTGCCGAGCATCGACATCGCCTTGAAGAAGCGTTGGAGATCCTCGGTGCGCGTGTAGTGGCCGCGTGGCTTCATGAGCGAGTAGTCGACACAGGAGAGAGGGCAGTCTCCGCCGACCGTCGGGGATGCCGCGATCTGCGTGTGCGCCTCGACGAGAGTGACCTCGGCCGCGGCACGGTCGCCGATCGGGCCGACGTTGAGATCGAGAACCGTGGCGACCGCCTCGAGATGCTCCTGCGCGCGAAGCGTCGCGTCCGCGATCTCGGTACCGGCGGCAGCGGAGGCCTGCTCGCGACTCGCCGCGACGAGGTTTCCGACGAATCGCTCCAGGACGGGTAGCAGCGCATGGGTCTCGGTGTCCCTCAGGACCATGTCGAAGACCTGGTGCCAGAGGTGATATGCGGCATCGGTGGTGACGAACACCGCGCGCCCGCCGTACGGGCTGAGCGCTTCGTACTTGGCCGAGAACTGCGTGCTCCAGGCGAGTGCCTCGGCCCATTCGTAGACATCGGAATTCAATTCGACGGCGAAGCCGTTCGCGACGAGATCGTCGCGAAGCGCCGCCGGTACGGCATCGACGAACGCGACACTGTCGAGTGACAGAGGCCACTCAGGTCCCGCATACGCCCCCTGGGTGATCAGCGGAACGTCTTCGAGGGTGGCGCCGAAGTTCCCCGGTGAATCCGGCGACTCCATCGGAGCGGCGGTCGTCGTTGGAGCGAGTGTGGCGGTCGGAGCGAGGGTGGTCGTGGTTTCGCCCGCGGTCGACGTCACCGGTGCAGTGGTCGTGGTGGTCTCGTGCGACGGGGCTGTGCCGGTGGTTGTGGTCGGTTCGGTGCTGCTCGTACATGCCGCAGCGAGGACCAGAACGGACACGAGCATCGCGATGAAGCGTCGCATGACGCACCTCCTTGCGCCCCCCGGAGCGCGTTGCTTCTCCTCCAATCGTGGATGCATTGCAGAGACGCGACCAGGGCCGTTCGGCCAGACTCAACGGACCGTGCGCGGGCTGATCAACGCGTCGCCGGAGCGAGATCACCGAGGGCCGCGAGGACACGCTCGACCTCCTCCGCGGTGTTGTAGTGGGCGAATCCGATCCGGACGAGGCCTCCCTGGTCTGCAACGCCGAGTCGGCGCATCACCTCGACCGCGTAGTAGTCGCCCGACCAAACGAAGATCCCCTGATCGCCGAGTGCTTTCGCCACGGTATCCGGGTGTGTTCCATCGACTGAGACGGCGAACGTGGGCGTGCGACCGTCGGGGACGCTCTGCCCGTACAGCGTGATGCCGGGCATGTTCGCGATGCCGCTCAAGAATCGTTCGGACAGGGATCGCTCGTACACCCCGATCTGTTCCATGGCGGACCGAAGCTGGTCTCTTCGGGTCTCGCCCGTTCCCAGTGATGAGATGTAGTCCACGGCGGCCGCTACCCCGGCAAGGCTCTCGAAACTCTGTGTGCCGGTCTCCCACTTGTCGGGTGGATCATCCGGCGCCGGCCGGATCTTGTAGGCGTCGACCGAGTTGAGGACATCCCGACGGCCGTAGAGAGCGCCCGTGTGTGGTCCGAAGAACTTGTAGGCGGAGGCAACCAGGAAGTCGGTGCCGAGCGCCGCGACGTCGACGAGGTTGCCGATCGATTCCATATTCAGTCGGCAGCCGTCGTCAGGGTCGAAGTCGAACCAGCGCACTTCCGCTCCGGCGTCCCGGGCGGCCATCACCCACGGCCACACGTTGGCGTCGTGATCCAGT
>JAUVNV010000005.1 GCA_030599515.1 Acidimicrobiia bacterium | reverse complement strand
GTAGCTGGTGGCTGGCAGCTTCCATAGACCCGTTTCCTGCTACACGGACCCCGCCGGTACACTCTCCCCAAATTCGCACGTCCACTACAAACCCCTGAGGTCGGATCGCGTACGCGATCTGTGGGGTGTTCCGGGTGGGCGGAGGCGTGAACCCGAACACAGGAGGAACCACATGTCCGTGGTGAGCATGCGACAGCTGCTCGAGGCCGGAATGCACTTCGGCCACCAGACCCGTCGTTGGAATCCGAAGATGCGTCCGTACATCTTCACGGAGCGCAACGGGATCCACATCATCGATCTTCGTCAGACCCTCGAGCAGGTCGAGAGGTCGTACGCTCTTGTTCGTGACGCTGTGGCAGATGGCGGATCCGTCCTATTCGTTGGAACCAAGAAGCAGGCCCAGGGTGCAGTAGAGGAAGCGGCCACCAAGGCCGGCATGCCGTATGTCAATCACCGCTGGCTCGGCGGCATGCTCACGAACTTCCAGACGATCCACAAACGGATTCTCTACATGCTCGAACTCGAGCAGATGGAGACTTCCGGAGAGATGGAATCACTTCCAAAGAAGGAACGCCTCCGCCTCCGCCGCGAACTCGAGAAGCTCCACACCGTGCTCGGCGGTGTACGCGACATGAAGCGCCCCCCGGACGCTGTGTTCGTGATCGATGTGATCACCGAGCACATCGCTGTTGCCGAAGCCAAGCGTCTCGGGATTCCGCTGATCGCGATCGTCGACACGAACTGCGACCCGGATGCCGTCGACATCGTGATTCCCGGCAACGACGACGCCATCCGCACGATCCTCCTCATCAGCGACGTCATCGCAGAAGCGGCGAAGGAGGGGACCGAGACCAGAGAAGCGAGCCGGAAGGATGCTCCCGTCAAGGACGCTCCGGTCAAGAGCGTTTCGGCCAAGAAGGAAGCTGCAGTGCCGCCACCGATAGAAGTCGTGGTTCTGGAAGAGATCCAGGCGGAGAACGCTCCGGTCGAGGGCAGCGGTGCGGAAGACACAGAGACCCCGAGGGAGACGGCGTGAGCGACTTCACCGCAAAGGATGTTCAAGCTCTACGACAGTCGACCGGCGCAGCGATGATGGACGCCAAGCGAGCCCTCACTGAGGCGACCGGAGACATGGATCGTGCGAAGGATCTGCTTCGCGAGCGGGGACTCGCCGACGCAGCCAAGCGTGCCGATCGTAGCCAGACCGAGGGAGCCATCGGTTCGTACCTGCATCGCCAGGCCGATCGCCCCGTCATCGGCGTGCTGGTCGAACTCGCATCTGAGACGGACTTCGTCGCCAAGAGTGCCGAGTTTCAGAGCATCGCGAACGACATCGCCATGCACGTAGCTGCGGCTCGACCGAACTGGATCACTCGCGACGACGTCCCCGAACAGGCCATCGCGGACGAGAAGCGACTCATCGCTGCCCAGGCGGTCAACGAGGGGAAGCCGGAGCACATCGTTGAGAGGATCGTCGAAGGGCGCCTCAACAGCTTCTTCGGTGACAACGTGCTCTACGACCAGGTGTTCGTGAAGAACGACGTCTTCGAGGGAACCGTGGGCGAGCTCGTCAAGCAGCTTGCATCGAAGATGGGTGAGAACATCAGCGTCTCGAAGATGGCAAGGCTGGCCGTCGGCGAGGCGGGCTGATGCGTCGGGTTGTTCTCAAGCTCTCCGGAGAGGCCTTTGCCGATCCAGAAATGCAGTATGGGATCGACCCAATGATCGTGTCTCGCGTTGCCGACGAGATCAGCGGTGTACACAAGGAGGGGTACGAGATCGGGGTCGTCGTCGGCGGTGGCAACATCTTTCGCGGCGTCTCTGCGACGGCGAGCGAGATGGACCGTGCGAATGCTGACTACATGGGCATGCTGGCCACGGTCATCAACGGGCTCGCTCTTCGTGATGCCCTCGAACGAGCCGGTTCGCCGACCCGTGTTCAGACCGCGATCTCGATTCAGCAGGTCGCCGAACCGTACATCCGACTCCGGGCGATCCGACACCTCGAGAAGGGACGGATCGTCATCTTCGCCGGGGGCACCGGCAACCCATTCTTCACCACCGATACGACGGCCGCGTTGCGCGGGGCCGAGATCGGGGCCGCTGCCATCCTGAAAGCCACGAAGGTCGATGGTGTCTACGACGCCGACCCCGCAACGACACCGGATGCTCGGCTCCTCAGCAGCGTCACGTACATGGAGGCGATCCAGCGTCAGCTTCGGGTGATGGATGCGACGGCCATTACGATGTGCATGGAGAATCACCTTCCGATCCGCGTGTTCAACATGAACAGGCCCGGCGAGATCGCAGGAGCCGTGCGCGGGGAGGACGTTGGAACCCTGGTTCACTGAGGAGGCGCCGTGATCAACGACCTGCTGAAAGAAGCCGAGCACAAGATGGATCAAGCCGTCGTACACACGACGCAGGAATTCGGTGGCATCCGGACGGGACGTGCGAATCCCGGGCTCCTGAATCGCATCAATGTCGACTACTACGGCACCCAGACCCCGCTTCAGCAGATCGCAAGTTTCACGGTTCCGGAGGCCAGACTGCTGGTCATCCAGGCGTACGACAAGACCGCGATCCCCGCGATCGAACGAGCGATCCAAGAGGCCGACCTGGGCCTCAACCCATCCAACGATGGCAATGTGATCCGCCTCGCCTTCCCTTCTCTCACCGAGGAGCGCCGCAAGGAACTCATTCGCGTCGTGCGTAACCTCGCCGAAGAGGGGCGCATCTCGATCAGGAACGTGCGACGCCACTGTAAGGACCGCCTCGAATCGGAGGACGTGTCCGAGGACGACATCCGCCGCGCAGAGAAGGTGCTTCAATCCAAGACGGACGAGCACATCGGTCGACTCGATGAGATTCTGGCGGCAAAAGAGGAAGAGCTACTCGAGGTATAGGGGTGCTCTGAGCGATGCCCACAGATGACGACCGAGCGCTGGGAGATGACCCGTCGCCCGAGGACACCGTCACATCGTCCGAGAGCGACGCTGTCGGAGTTGGTTTCGAATCGACAGATGCGCCGCTCGAATCGCTGGGCGAAGTAGTCTCAGTGGCCATGGATCAACACGACCCCGACGCAACCGGCGAACTCGACCTGCCGGGCGTGAATGAGAATCTGAAGCCTCATCCGGCCGGAGCCGATCCCGGATTCGATGGCTGGCTCGATGACGACGAGACCCCGGCAAAGAGTGAAGACCCGTACGCCTCGTTGTCCGAGCCCGAAGGGGAAGATGACGCTGCCTCGGAGATCGCCGACTGGATGGCATTCACGAGTGCTGCCAACGACGAGCCGTCCGTCTCCGACGAAGGAGAGGTCGTTGGCGACGTCACCGATCGCGCCGTGTCCGAAGAGGGGGCGCCCGAGGGCGAGCCCGGAGATTCGATCCCGGAAGATCCGGATGACGACGATATCCACGAGGACACCGTTGAGCTCTTCGTCGGAGAATCGACGACCGAGCAGACTGCCGACGAGGACGACGACCCGTCGGACGATCCTGGGGAGGAACTGATCGATACAGAGCCCGACGGTCCGGACGATGAACTCGAACATGCCGAAGAGCCCGTTCCATCGGATGAGCCGTCCGCTGAAGCCGTTGAGGTCGATCCGGAGCAATCGACGGCATCGCCCATCGTGCCGATCGGCGTCGAAGCGATGGGGAACGATGGTGGCCCCGACACCGACAGCGGTGAGGCTGACGATGACACGGGTGAGATCCCGATCGTCGGATTCGCCGAGCCGGGAATCGAGTCGGATGCCGGATCGGGCATTTTCGACGTCGAGAGCCTCACGGAAGAGCACTATCTGGACGCCGCCACGCGTGAGCATCATGACCTCGCAGCGGCGATCGCGGTGTCGGAGTCAGAGGACACCGAGCAGGTGGCCCTCTCTGCGGCGATACCGGGGCTTGACTCGGGCGTTGTCGGATTCGGTGACGTTGTCGACTCCCACGCAGATGATGCATCGGCGCCGATCGCTCCGCCGAAGTCATCGGATCTCGTCCTTCGCGTCGGAACCGGACTGACACTGATCGCCGCCTTCTTGCTTTCGCTGCTCTGGCGTCCGGCGATCATCGTGCTGGCGCTGGCCGTGTTCGTTATCGCCGCCGGGGAGTTCTACAGCGTCCTGATGCACCGCAAGTACAAGCCGCTGTCGATCTTCGGGTTCCTGGGGATCATCGGAGCGGGTCTCGGAGCGGTTGTGTGGGGCGCCGTTGCGATTCCGATCGCCTTCGCTCTGATGATCATCGTCATCCTGCTCTACGACGCCATCAGCCGACGTCGACAGGGCGCCGTCAACGGATTCTCTCTCACCATCCTGGTTGCGGTCTGGATCGGTGGTTTCGGAGCGTTCGCCTTCCCGATTATCGCTGCCGACAACTACCAGACTCTCGTACTGACCGTTGTCGCGATGGTCGCTCTCGTCGACATCGCTGCGTACTTCGTCGGGAGAACGATCGGGCGGCGCCCCCTCGCTCCGGTGATCTCCCCGAAGAAGACGATCGAAGGATTCATCGGGGGCACGCTCATGGCTCTTCTGGCCGGAGCCGTCGCCAGCTTCTTCGTTGAGGCGATCGATCTCCCAGCCGGCCTCGCCCTCGGAGTCGTCGTCGCGGTCTTCGCGCCGCTCGGAGATCTCTCCGTGTCGGTGGTCAAGAGATCGCTCAACATCAAGGACATGGGCTCGATTCTGCCGGGCCACGGTGGTCTGCTCGATCGGGTCGACGCCATCATCGCCGTCGTACCTGCAGCCTGGGCGGCATTCCTGTGGATGGGCCTGCTCTGACACCGATCGTCGTCCTGGGGGCCACCGGGTCGATCGGTCGCCAGACGCTCGAAGTAGCCGACCGTCTCGATCGAGCCGTCCTCGGTCTCGCATCAGGATCGTTGTCGAACGAGATCGTCGATCTGGCTCACCGGTATCCGGGAGCAAGGGTCGCCGTGGCCCGCCTACCTGATCGTCCGATCGATACGACGCTCGAACGTCGAATCGAGTTCGGGCCGGATGCTGTGGCCGCGCTCGCCCGACTGCCGGAGGCCACGGTGGTCAACGGTATCGTCGGAGCGGCCGGTCTCGAACCGTCACTCGCTGCTCTCGAGAGCGGCAACCGGTTGGCTCTCGCCAACAAGGAGAGCCTCCTCGTGGGAGGTCCCCTCGTTCTCTCCGCGCTCGAGTCGGGCGGCGGTGAGCTACTTCCCGTCGACAGCGAACACTCGGCAATCTGGCAGTGCATCGAAGGCGAGTCCGACGAAGAGATACGCCGGGTGATCCTCACCGCGTCGGGCGGCCCTTTTCACGCTCATCCCGAGATCGACCTCGAACGGGTCTCCGTTGCCGACGCTCTCGCACACCCGACGTGGGACATGGGGGAGCGGATCTCGATCGATTCGGCGACCCTGATGAACAAGGCGTTCGAAGTGATCGAAGCACACTTCCTGTTCACCCTCGGCTACGACCAGATCGACGTCGTCATCCACCCCGGGAGCTTCGTGCATTCGTTTGTGGAGTTCGTTGACGGTGTCGTCAAAGCGGAGATGGGATCCCCCGACATGCGCAAGCCGATCCAACGGGCGTTGACCTGGCCGGGTCGGATGGCGGCACCCACGGTCCCGATCGATCTCATGGAAATCGCTCTGACCTTCTCCGCTCCCGATCGGGAGCGGTTCCCCGCACTCGATCTCGGCTACGAAGCCGGACGGCGAGGTGGGAACGGTCCGGCGGTTCTCAACGCTGCCGATGAGGTGGCCGTCGAAGCCTTCCTGGATCGCCGCATCCGATTCACGGAGATCGTCGAGGTGGTCGCAGGCACCCTCGATGCGGTGCCCCCGGCACCGATCTCGACACTGGCGGACGCGCTCGCCGCCGACGCAGAAGGTCGGGCTGCGGCGACGGAAGCGGTCGCCCTAGCTGAGAGCCTCCGGTACCGTTGATCGTATGAGATCGACCACGGACATCAACTGATGGGCACCGCCGTGATGCTGATCGGCATCGTGCTGATGATCGTCATCCACGAGGGGGCGCACTTCGCCGCCGCGAAGGCGTTCGGCATGAAGGCCACCGAGGCGTTCTTCGGCTTCGGCCCCCGTATCTGGTCGACGACACGAGGTGAGACCGAGTACGGCATCAAGGCCATCCCCCTCGGCGGATACGTGCGCATCATCGGGATGAATCCACTGGAGGAGGTCGATCCCGACGATGAGGGTCGGACCTACCGAACCGCGGTCTTCTGGAAGAAATCCGTCGTGGTTCTCGCAGGGATCTTCAGCCACTTCGTCATGGCGACACTTCTTCTGATGACGGTGTTCTCGATCTGGGGAACGGTGGCAACGGACGACGCCGGTGATCGGATCCCAACGTTGTCGCTGGCAAGGGTTGCCGAAACCACGCCATCCGGTGACATTTCTCCGGCGGCGACGGCCGGTTTCGAAGCTGATGATCTGCTCCGGACGTACGAGGGGACTGCGATCGTCTCGTGGGACGATTTCGTCGAACGGGTGAGGGCCGACGGAGGAGAGACGGTAGTGATCGGCTACGACCGCGATGGCCTGACCGCCGAAGCCGCAACGACCGTCGCGTTCGCCGAGATGCCGGCCATCGTCGATGGCAAGGTCGTCAAGGACGCCGACGGAGAGGTTGTGTACGAAGAGGTCGGCTACTTCGGAGCGGCTCCCGAGATTCTTCGGGAGCATCTCGGAGTCTTCGGTGTCGTGGGCGCCGCATTCCGCGGAGTTGGTGAAGCCATCGTTCAGAGCATTCAGGGGCTCTGGCAGTTGGTCGTCGGGTTCCCGAAGCTCTTCATGTCGGTCTTCGGTGGGAACGAAGAGGTCCTCGATGAGGTCCGTCCGATCAGTCCGATCGGGCTCGCCAGATTGGCCGGACCGATGGAGAGCACGCTCATGATGCTGGCTCTCGTGAACGTCTTCGTCGGAGTGTTGAACTTCATCCCTCTCTACCCTCTCGACGGGGGACACTTCGCTGTTGCCCTCTACGAGAAGATTCGCGGACGCGCTCCCGACGTCACCAAGTTGATGCCGGTCGCGGCCGTCGTGGTCGTCTTCCTGATAACGATTGGTCTGATGGGCGTCTATCTGGATATCTTCAAGCCGTTGGAGCTGTGACCGGTTTCGCCGATGTAGTCAGTAGTCAGCAGCGGGACCCGTACTCCGTATCCCGTATCCCGTAGTTCGAGGTCCGTATTCTCGCTCGCGGCTCGTAGGCCGTGTCTTCTACCTTCTCCTTCTGAGCTACTCGGCTACTCAGCCACTCGTCTCTACCATGTTTTCCATGACGATCGAACGCCGTGATTCTCGACAGCTCATGGTCGGCGCTGTTCCCGTGGGGGGTGGCGCTCCGGTCAGCGTTCAGTCGATGACGACGACCAAGACCGCCAACGTCGACGGCACGCTGGCTCAGGTATACGCCCTGAGCGGTGCCGGCGCGGACGTCGTGCGGATCACGTGCAACGACGTTGAAGCAGCACAGGGGCTGGCAGAGATCGTTCCGCGGTCACCGGTTCCGATCATCGCCGACATCCACTTTCAGTACCGCCTCGCCCTGGCAGCCCTCGAAGCGGGCGTGGCAGGGCTGAGGCTCAATCCCGGGAACATCCGGGATGAAGATCACATCAAGACCGTCGCTCGCGCTGCAGCCGACGCGGGAGTGTCGATCCGGATCGGGGTCAACGCGGGCTCGCTCGACAAGGATCTCCTTGAGGAGTTCGGTGCGCCGGTTCCTGAGGCGCTTGTTCGCTCTGCGCTGGCAGAGGTCCGATACCTCGAGGATGTCGGATTTCACGACATCAAGATCTCCGTCAAGCATTCGAACGTGCCGCTCATGGTCGAGTCGTATCGTCTGCTCGCAGAGAGGGTCGAGTACCCCCTGCACCTCGGCGTCACAGAGGCCGGTCCGCCACCCGGTGGCTTGATCAAGTCGGTCGCGGGGATCGCCACACTGCTCCTCGAAGGCATCGGAGACACGATTCGGTTCTCGCTCACTGCCGACCCGGTTGAAGAGGCGAGAGCCGGGCGGCAACTTCTCGAATACCTCGGCCTGCGGGAACGTACCGGGTTCGATCTGATCGCATGTCCATCGTGCGGACGCGCCGAAGTCGACGTCATCAAAATTGCAGCGGACGCGGCGGCCGCGCTCGAGGCTGCGAATCTGCCGATCCAGGTCGCGATCATGGGATGCATCGTGAACGGGCCCGGCGAAGCCCGCGAGGCGGATATCGGGATCGCCGCAGGTCGCGGAAAAGGACACCTCTTCATCAAGGGGCAGGTTGTGCGTGTCGTGCCGGAGGATGAGATGGTCGATGCCCTGCTCGACGAGGCGCATCGACTCGTCGAAGAGGGAGTCGATGCGAGGCTTGCAGCTGCGGACGTCTCGGCAGCGGACCTGGCGACAGAGGAGCGGATCGAGCTCGGCGAACTGCAAGGTGATGCGAACCGCGCGGTCGAGCGCCGTGCCGCCGTGGCAGACATCGTGGCCGGAGACGGGGGATGATCTCGACGCGAGTGCGAACCGCACTCATAGGACTCGCCGTGCTGTCGGCCGCGTGCACATCGTCCGCGTCACCGTCCGCAACAACCATTGCGCCGATAGCCGGTGAGGCGACGGCGGTGAATCCACCCCACCTCACGACGGCGGAGGAGGTCTACGAACTGGTTGCTCCTTCGATCGCCGCTATCAGTACGGATATCGCCGGCGGTAGTGGCATCCTCATCGACAGCGAAACCGTACTCACGGCAGCCCACGTTGTTTGGCCGTACCGGTCTGCTCGTGTCGTGTTTCCGAATGGCGGAGAGGTTCAAGACGCTCCGGTCGTCGGCTGGGACCCGTTCGGAGACCTGGCGCTCCTCGACGTATCGGGGCTCGCGAACCTCCCATCACCGGTCGACATCGGCGATGGGGAGGACATACCTCTCGGGCGACCGGTGTTCCTCGTGGGGTACCCGGGCGAGTCGGAGCGTTACCCGCAACCGACGATCACGCAGGGAATCCTCTCCCGCACTCGTGAGTGGGAGAGCGAGCAGTGGACGTTCCTGCAGTCCGATGCAACCGTCGTCGGCGGTCAGAGCGGCGGGGCGCTCGTCGATGAAGACGGAAGCGTTGTCGGCGTCACGAACTTCAGTTTCCTCGAGGAATTCGGGCTCTCCGGATCCCTCGCTGATGCCACGAGCAAGATCGAGAGGATGCGATCCGGGGAAGACATCGGTGGGCTTGGTGACCGGCTGCCGCCGCAGGGAAGTGGCGCAGACGTGGTGGCAGTCTCGTTCGAGAATGTGTGGACCGACCACGTCTTCATCTTCGAAGCCCCCCTGTACTCGGATGTCTCGTTCGAAGCGTCGAGCGAGCTCGACGTATCCCTGACGCTCACCACTGTCGACGGCCTCGAAATCGCTTCGGCCGACGAGACCACGGACGGCGAGGAAGTGATTGAAGAGCTGATCACGTACCGGGGGCCTCACCTGCTTCGGATCGAGATCTTCTCGGACTCCGGTGATGCGGAGCTCAGGTCGAGTGTCGATCTTGTGGAGTGGCCTGACCCCGACGACGGGCGGCTGCTCACGAGGAACACCACGATCACGGGCAACGCCGACTACCCGGGGGACTTCGACTGGTATCTGGTCGAGCTCGGGAAGGGTCAGGCCATCACGATCGATGTGGATTCGATCGCGTTCGATCCTGTGCTCATGGTCGACGGCCCCGAAGGGCTCGGCTACGTACGCGCCGTCGATGATGACACGGGCGGGGGGCTGTTCGGTACGAATCCCAGGATCGTCTTCACGGCCCGCGAAACTGGAACGTTCATCATCGTGGTCGCCGATAGCGGCGTGACCGGCCCCGGGGCGTACCGGCTCACCGTGGACTGAGGCCGCCTCCGGCGGGAGAGGACAGCCAACAGCGAACAGCCAAGACCCGCGCATGTGCGATGGTCTTCGCTGTCTGCTGTCTGCTGTCTGCTGTCTGCTGTCTGCTGTCTGCTGACACCCCCGCTATCCTCTCGCCACCCCGAGAATCACTGGAGTCACACTGTGCGTTGGTCACAGGCGTTCATCCCCACACTTCGAGACGATCCAGCCGATGCCGAGGCGGTGAGCCATCGCCTGCTCGTTCGTGCGGGCTACATCCGGCAGCTCATGGCCGGCGGCTACTCGATTCTGCCTCTCGGTCAGCGCGTTCGGGCGAAGATCATGGGCATCATCCGCGAGGAGATCGATGGAATTGGGGGGCAGGAGCTCCTGCTCACCGCGCTTCATCCTCGCGAGATCTGGGAGAAGACCGGCCGCGCCGAGACGATGGGGGACATCCTGTTCTCGGTCACAGACTCCAGGGGCGGCAGCGCGATCCTCGGTCCCACTCATGAGGAGATCTTCACCACGATCGCGACGGAGCTGACGTCCTACAAGCAGGTGCCGCAGCTGTGGTATCAGATCCAGACGAAGTTCAGGAACGAGCCGCGAGCGAAGGGTGGACTGCTGCGTGTTCGCGAGTTCACGATGAAGGACTCGTACAGCTTCGACGTCGACACCGACGGGCTCGACGTGCAGTTCGACCGGCACTTCGCCGCCTACCAACGCATCTTCGAGCGCCTCGGCGTGATCGCAGTACCCGTCGAAGCCTCGTCGGGCGCCATGGGTGGCACAGACTCCATCGAGTTCATGGTGCCGTCCCCCGCAGGCGAAGACGACGTCGCACATTGCAAGGCCTGCGGCTACGCAGCCAACGTTGAACGCGCCACGTCGACGCTCCCGGCCATCCCGGACGAGCCGGGGCCGTCGGTGCCTGAGCGATTCCCGACACCCGGGGTCAAGACCATCCTCGACCTCATCGAGTTCGACGGGGGAGCGCCTGCCGAACGACAGATCAAGACCCTCGTCTACGTCCTCGACGGCGAACTCACGCTCGTCCTCTTGCGCGGTGACCACGATCTCCAGGAACAGAAGCTCTTGGATGGAACCGGCACCGTCGAGGCTCGGCCTGCACGTCCGGACGAGATCCGGGAACTTCTCGGAGCCGATGCTGGAAGCCTCGGCGCGGTTGGTGTGATCGGGCCGCGCATCCTCGCCGACGATCAACTCGCGGACCGAACGAACATGGTCACGGGGGCCAATCTCGACGACCACCACCTACGCGGCGTCGACATCCAAAGGGACATCGAAGTCACCGGATGGCTCGACCTCAGGGCGGTGAAGGTGGGCGAGGCGTGCCCCTCCTGTGGCGAGGCGCTCGAGATCTTTCGCGGGATCGAGGCCGGGCACATCTTCAAGCTCGGTACGAAGTTCTCGGTGGCGCTCGGTGCGATGGTTCTCGATGCCGATGGTGCGGCCGTGCCCCTTGTGATGGGTTCCTACGGCATTGGGATCGAGCGGAACATGGCGGCTGCCGTGGAGATGAACCACGACGACGACGGGATCGTCTGGCCGGTCTCGATCGCACCGTACGAGGTCGTGATCACGGTGGTCAAGGTCGACGACGAGGCCACGATGATCGTCGCCGATCGACTCTACGACGATCTGAACGACGCCGGTATCGACGTTCTCCTCGATGACCGTGATGAGCGACCCGGGGTCAAATTCAACGACGCCGAACTGATCGGCATCCCGTACCGCATCACGGTCGGCCCGCGAGGGTTGGCGGATGACATCGTGGAGCTTTCCGAGCGGCGAAGCGGAGAAAGAACGGATCTCCCGGTGGGGGAGGCGGTTGAAATGATCAAGGCACAGGTAGAGAGTAGAAAGTAGAGAGACCGCCCGGGCCTCGCCGACTTCTCGTACCTTCTCCCTCTTCTCTCTTCTTTCTACTTTCTACTTTCTACTTTCTACTTTCTTCTTTCTACTTGCCACTCCAATCGCGTCACAGCCGACCCCTGCCTATACTTCGGGCTGCAACCGGATGTACGCGTCGAGGTGGGCCTGGCCCACCTCGTTGTGTGATGTGCACATTGAGGAGCACCGAGCGTGACCGATGTCGCCGAAAAGATCTGGGGCCTAGTGGGCCCATATGTTGCCGCAGAGGGCATTGAACTCGACGATGTCGAGGTCCTGGGCGGTGGCAAGCTTCTGCGCGTCGTCGTGGAGGGCGACGAGCCGATCGAACTCGATCGAATCGCAGACATCTCGCGCGGTATCGCCCGGCTGATCGAGAGCGAAGATCCGTTCCCGGGCGCTTACACGCTCGAGGTGACGTCTCCCGGCCTCGAACGGAAGCTCCGCAGGCCGGCGCAGTTTCGCAAAGCCATCGGGAGCGACGTTCACGTCAAAACGATCATGAAGATCGCAGATGAGAAGCATCACCGGGGTCGACTCATCGCGGTAGACGATGATGCGATCGTTGTATCCGTCGATGGCGACGAGCGTCGCATCGAGATGACCGACGTGGCGTCGGCGCGTACCGTGTTCGTTTGGGAAAAGGGTGCGAAGCCCGGCAAGAAGGGGTAGGAAGAGGCAGCGATGGACTACAACCTGTTGGACGCGTTGGAACTCCTGGAGAGGGAGAAAGGTGTCCCCGCGGACACGATTCTCGACGCGCTCGCGAACGCGCTCGTCTCCGCCTACAAACGCACTCCGGGCGCAGCGGAGGAAGCCCGCGTCACGATCGACCCGGAGACCGGCGAAATCCTTGTGTACGGCCAGGAACTCGACGAGGACGGAAACGTCGTCGAGGAGTGGGCGGATACGCCCGACGATTTCGGGCGGATCGCGGCTCAGACTGCCAAGCAGGTCATCATGCAGCGTCTTCGCGACGCGAAGCGCGAACAGGTCTTCGATATCTACGAGGGCCGCGAAGGTGATCTCGTCACCGGGATCGTGCAGCAGTCCGATCATCGATACGCCATCCTCGATCTCGGCGACGCCGAGGCGATCATGCCGTCATCCGAGAGGATTCCGTACGAACGGCTCGAGCGAGGGAACCGTGTCAAGGGATACATCCTCGAAGTGCGCGGCGAGGGCAAGGGTCCGCAGATCGTCGTATCGCGAAGCCACCCGGAATTCATCAGATCCCTGTTCGAACTCGAGGTGCCGGAGTTGGTCGACGGCGACGTGGAGATCCGCGTCATTGCCCGAGAGCCGGGTCACCGGACGAAGATTGCTGTGGCGTCGAACGATCCGAACGTGGATCCCGTAGGGGCATGCGTTGGAGCAAGGGGCTCTCGCGTGCGACAGGTCGTGAACGAGCTTCGTGGCGAGAAGGTCGACATCGTCGAGTGGCGTGACGATACGGAGAGCTTCATCGCTGAAGCGTTGAGTCCCGCCCGCGTCAAGGAAGTGCGCCTCGACGAGGACGAGCGGACCGCCGAGGTCGTAGTGCCGGATCATCAGCTGTCACTGGCCATCGGAAAAGAGGGGCAGAACGCCCGGCTCGCTGCAAGGCTCTCCGGCTACCGAATCGACATTCGATCCGAGAGTCAGGATCTAGGCCTCGACCTCGAAGAAGAGGAAGAACAGGGCACGCCAGCTGTCGACACGCCCGTTGAAGAGACCGTTGTGGCTGAGGGCGGTGGGGAGGATGCCGAATCGGCGATCGTCACTCCCGATGTCGCCGACCCCGACGCCGATTTCGACGAATTACCCCCGTCGGCCGAGACGGATGAGACGGCCGAGACGGCCGAGACGGACGAGATCGTACCCGAGGCCGTTGCTGAGAACGAGAACGAGGAGAACTGAGTGGTGAAGCAACGGGTCTACGAGCTCGCACGGGAACTCGGGCTGGAGTCTAGGGACGTGCTCGAGCGCGCCCAGGAACTCGGAGTCGAGGTGAAGACTGCCTCGTCCGGACTGGACGACGACTCGGCCGCACTGGTCCGATTGTCGTACGAAGAAGGTGCCGGTCGCCCGTCGCCGACCGCCAGTCCTGAGCCCGAGCCGGAAGAGGAAGAGACCAGCGATCAGCCACCAGCTGCCGGCCCCGAGGTCGAGGTGGAGGCTGAAGGGGAGCCTGAGGCGGAATTCACAGAGGAGAAGGTACTTCTCGTAGAGGCGGGCCTCACGACCCACGAACTCGCGCGCATGACCCAGACCCGGACGGTGCTCATCGTCCAGGCCCTCATGGAGATGGGGGAGATGGTTCCGGCGGATGGGACGATCCCGACCGACGCGATCGAAGCCCTCGGCCGCAAGTTCGGCTACGACCTCCTCGTGGCGGAGAGCGACGAGGAATCGGCCGACGAAGATCAAGAACCCACTCGTCACATCGTCGAATATGAAGATGATCCGGCGAGTCTGAAGCCGCGACCGGCCGTTGTTACGGTCATGGGACATGTGGATCACGGGAAGACTCAACTACTCGACACGATCCGGTCCGCAAACGTCGTCGATGGCGAGGCCGGTGGAATCACCCAGCACATCGGTGCGTATCAGACGACGACCGGGGGAAGCCTGATCACCTTCATCGACACCCCGGGTCATGAGGCGTTCACCGCGCTTCGCGCCCGGGGGGCGGATGTGACCGACCTCGTCATCCTCGTCGTAGCGGCGAACGATGGCGTTATGCCTCAGACGGTTGAGGCCATCGACCACGCCCGGGCGGCGGAAGTGCCGATCATCGTCGCCATCAACAAGATGGATCTCGAAACGGCGGACGCGTATGCGGTTCGCGGCGCACTCACGCAGCACGGCATCCTCGTCGAGGATCTCGGCGGCGACGTGCCGGCCGTTGAGGTCTCCGCGCTGAAAGGCACGGGCGTCGAGGACCTGCTCGAAATCGTCGGACTCGTCGCGGAGGTCGAAGAACTCAGCGCCAATCCGAGTGCCCCGGCGGTCGGGACGGTTATCGAAGCTCAGCTGGAAGTCGGCCGGGGACCCGTAGCTACGGTCATCGTCCAGCGTGGAAGGTTGAAGAAGGGCGATGCCGTCACATGCGGCACGGTCTCCGGACGTGTGCGTGCCATGTTCGATGAGCGAGGCGGTCAAGTGAAGAGCGCCGGTCCGAGTACTCCGGTTCTCGTGTCCGGATGGAGCGACGTTCCGCTCGCGGGTGACATGTTCCAGGTCGTCAAGAACGAGCGCACGGCGCGCAAGATGGCAGAGGGAGAGATCGCCAGGAAGCGAGCGGACGAACTGTTCGTACCAACGGCTACAGAGCGACTCACACAACTCCTCGAGACCCTACGCACCGCCGATCACGCCGAGTTGCGGATCATCGTGAAGGCCGATGCTCACGGGTCGCTCGAAGCCATTCGCGAGGCCGTCGGGAAGATCGCCCGCGAGGACGCGTCTGTCTCCATCGTCCACGGTGCCGTCGGTGGCATCACAGCGAACGACGTCATGCTGGCAGAGGCATCAGACGCAGTGATCTACGGATTCAACGCCCGACCGGACGTGTCCGCACGAGCCGCGGCCAAGGAGTCGGGGATCGAGGTTCGAACCTTCGCGATCATCTATGAGCTCCTCGACGACGTCGAATCGATGATGGTCGGCGAGCTCGCTCCGGATGAGATCGAGACCTTCCTTGGCGTCGCTGAGGTGCGCGCGACCTTCCGTGCTCCGCGCTTCGGGTTGATAGCCGGCTGCTACGTCACAGAAGGATCCATCAGCCGCAACGCTCGTGCGCGCGTCGTGCGTGACGGTGTCGTCGTTCACGACGGGAAGATATCTTCGCTGCGACGGTTCAAGGACGACGTTCAGCAAGTCCAGACCGGTTATGAGTGCGGTATCGGAATCGCGAACTTCCGGGACGTGAAGGAAGGGGACACGATCGAGTCCTACGAGGTCAAGGAGATCGCCAGGACTTGACCCCGCCGCCACCGAGGAGGCGATAGATGCACGTCGGAGCTCTGCGGATCGAGTTGCGGATTCGTGGCATGCGGTCGCTCAAGGAGAAGCGCAAGGTGGTGAAGAGCCTCATCGCCGATATCGGACGGGCGTCCCCGGTCGCCGTCGCCGAGGTCGATCACCAGGATCTCTGGCAGCGTGCCGACCTCGGGATTGCTGTCGTGTCCGACTCGCCGGGTCATGTCGATCGGATGCTTGCCGCCGTTCAACTCGAATTCGACCGTCGCAGCGAAATCGACGTTCTTCGTGCGAGTCGCTCGTACCTCGAGGAGGAGGAACGATGAGCCGCCCCGAGAGCCCGCGGATGCGCAAGGTCAATGAACTGCTCAAGGAAGTCGTCGCAGAAGCGGTCGCCGATCTCAAGGACCCGGGTATCGGATTCTTGACGATCACGGGGGTCAACGCGTCCCCCGATCTCCGGAACGCGTTCGTGTACTACTCGGTGCTCGGCTCCGACGAAGAGATCGAGGCGACCGGGGAGGCTCTCACCAGGGCCGCTCCACACATCCAGTCGGTCGTCGGTCGGCAGGTTCGGATGAAGTACACACCGAAGCTGACGTTCCGGGTCGACCCGTCGATCGGCGAGGGGATCAAGATCGATCGATTGCTCCATGAACTCGAGACCGGGGGCGAGGATTCCGATGCCTCCTAGCGAACAGGTGTGGCAGCAGGCGATCGAGGAGATCGGCCGGGCACAAAGGATCGGCGTCGTGGGCCACGTGCGACCCGACGGTGATGCTCTCGGCTCCATGATCGCCTTGTCCCTCGCCCTTCGCGGCGCGGGAAAGGAGGCGGTTGCATCGTTCGGGGAACCCTTCGCGCTGGCGGAGGAGTTCCGTTTCCTGGACCAGACCGTGCTCGTTCCACCGACCGATTTCCCCGGTGACCTCGACCTTGCAATCGTCTGCGACACTGGAGTTCTTGATCGTGTCGGCTCCGTGGGACCCGCCATCCAGGGAGCCGATCGAGTCCTCGTGATCGATCACCACGTCACGTCGGGAACGATCGGCGACGTTCGCCTTGTCGACCCTCACGCTGCAGCCACGACGCAGCTCGTGTTCGAGCTGCTGCAACGTCTCGGATGGGAGATCACCCGGCCGATCGCCGAAGCGCTCTATTGCGGTCTTGTCACCGACACCGGCCGATTCCAGTACTCATCCACCAGTCCCGCCGTGCACCGCATGGCCGCGGATCTCCTCGCTGCCGGCGTCGAACCGGCACCGATCGGCCGGCGGCTCTACGAAGAGGCCCCATTCGGCTACTTCACGGTCGTTTCCCGTGTCCTCGGCAGGGCGCGTCTCGAAGAGGGAGTGGGTCTCGTCTGGACGACGCTTCTCCGCGAGGACCTTCGAGAGGCCGGGATCCCGTGGGAGGCCGCCGATGCACTGATCGATCTGGTCCGTCTCGCCAGGGAAGCAGGCGTTGCCTGTCTCCTGAAGGAGACGAAGCCCGGAGTGCTGAAGGGGAGCCTCCGCTCGCGAGGCGACGTCGACGTCGCTGAGATCGCTGCGTCATTCGGAGGCGGAGGACATCGAAACGCGGCCGGATTCACCTCCGAGCTCGGAGTCGATGACACGATCGGCCGCATCGTCGAGCTTCTGACGTGAGACGGACCGGCATCGGAGACGGGTTCCTGCTCGTCGACAAAGAACGGGGTTGGACGAGCCATGACGTCGTAGCGAAGGTGCGCCGCCTCGTGGGCGGGAAGGTCGGCCATGCCGGAACGCTCGATCCGATGGCGACAGGTCTCCTCGTCCTCGGCCTCGGTCGAAGCACCCGGCTGTTGCGGTTCGTTCAGGGATTCGAGAAGGAGTACCAGGCGACGGCCCTGTTCGGAGTTGCAACCGACTCACTCGATGCCGACGGCGCGATCATCGACCGTTCCCCGCTCCCCGTGGATGCAGCGCAGCTGGAAGTGGCGGCCGAACGGTTCCGCGGCTCGATCCTTCAGATCCCCCCGATGGTGTCGGCGAGGAAGGTCGAAGGGAGGCGCCTCTACGAACTGGCGCGAAACGGTCGGGTTGTCGAGCGCGACGCTCGACCGGTCGAGATCTACTCGCTCGTCTTCACCGATCTCGCACCGTCCGACTATCCGGAGGTCTCATTCGACGTGGTCTGCAGCACCGGCACCTACGTGCGTACGCTTGCCGACGATCTCGCACGAGCACTCGGTGGCCGGGCCCATCTGACGGGACTCCGGAGAGTCCGAAACGGGGCCCTGGGCGTCGACGACGCGATGAGTGTCGACCAGATCGAAGCCGCCACATCCGACGGCACGGTCGAGTCGCTGATCCTCGATCCCGCCACGGCCCTGTCCGACATCCCCGGCATCGAGGTCGAGTCGTCCTACATCCCGGGGATCCGCAACGGCGCGGCTGTCCCCGCGGCGACACTCCTGGACGGAGACGGCGGTGTGACCCAAGGCCTTGTTCGCCTGCTCGCCGATGGCGTGTTGCTGGCCGTCTACCAGATCGACGGATCATCGGCGAGGCCGGAGGTCGACGTCGCATGATCATCGACCAGGGCGACCCCTCCGGGTGGGATCCGCCGCCGAACGGCTCGGCGGTCGCGATCGGCGTGTTCGATGGCCTACACCTCGGGCACCGACGCGTCCTCGAATCGCTCGGCCACCTTGATGCGGATCTCGCCAGGGTCGCCATGACCTTCGGCACCCATCCCGCCAGTTTGTTGTTGCCGGCCGGTGCTCCCCTTCGCCTGAGCACACTCAGGCGCCGCTTCGACCTGTTCGAGGATGCCGGCATCGACCGGATCGCCGTGTTGGACTTCGACGAAGACATGCGAACCATGACGCCGAGGGATTTCGTTCGCCGGTTCCTGGCCGAAGGCTTGAACGCACGGTTCGTGGTTGTCGGGGTCGGATTCCGGTTCGGCCGGGACGCCGCCGGGAGTACCGAGACGCTCATCGATCTTGGGCACCGGTACGGATTCCAGGTCGAAGTGATCGACATCGCGTGCGACGACGGTACGGAGATTCGGTCGACCACTATCCGGGAGGCTCTGAGCGACGGGGACGTCGACCGGGCGGCGATGATGCTCGGGCGGCCGTACGACCTCGAAGGAATCGTCGTTCCGGGTGATGGACGTGGGAAGCAGATCGGGATCCCCACGGCGAACGTGTCGTTCCCCGCGTCGGTCGTGGTTCCTCGTTATGGCGTATACGCCGTGATCGCGATCATCGACGGCGTGGGCCATCCGGCGGTCGCCAACCTCGGGGTCCGGCCGACCTTCGGTAAGGACGACGAAGTCCTCGAGGTCCATGTCCTCGGGTTCGATCGGAGTCTCTACGGCAAGCACCTCAGAGTCGAGTTCATCGCGAGAATCCGCGATGAGATCCGATTCGCTTCGATCGAGGATCTGCTTGACCAGATCCACGATGACATCGCGTCCGCGGTAGAACAGCTGGCCGAACACACCCCTTGACGGTCGGCTGCTCGGCGTGCATCGTGGTGACATCGCCCGCACTCCCCGGGATCGGATCCCATCGTGCCGGGTGTCCTCCTCGGCGTCGGCTTCGCCATCGCATCGTTCCTCTCCACGGTTCCGACGCACGCCGTCGCCTCCGCGTCGTCCGTACCAACCGCCGCCGAACCGATCAGCGAGTCCGTTGCGCCCGCCGATGGACTCGGACTCGCGCCATCCCCGGACGCGGGATCGGGGCGGGCTCCCGGACGGTCTCCGCTCGTGCCAATCGGCGGCATGGGGCTCGGGGGTGTGGTACTCGCCGGCTCCGTCCTTGCACGGCGCCGAGCGGGAGGCTCTCGACACGACACGGACCCCCTCTTCGTGTACGTTCCCGGACACGGGGGCGATCCCGACGGTTTCGATGATCTGGCCGGGCGGATCGGTGTCGAACCGGGCGATGTGCGCGTCTTCGACTACCGGTGGGCTTGGGCATCCGGCGATCCCGTCGAGGCGTCCCGATGGGCACCGATCGGTAATGCCGCCGACGCCCTCGGTGCGTATGTCGAGGCGCTCGGGTCGGAAGGGAGACCGATCTACCTCGTTGGGCACAGCAAGGGTGGAGCGACGATCACCCAACTGATCAGTCGCTGGGACGCCCGTCCGGAGATCGGAGTCGACGCGGTGGTCGGCGCGACGATTCTCGACCCGCCGATCGCTGCCGGACCGCTTGGATTGCTCCAGAGCATCGGGTGGCTCCACGGCGGCACGGCAGATGACGGTCTCTTTGACCCCGTGCGGTGCGGATGGACCGGATGTCGGGACATCAGGGACGGACTCGGGGAGCGTTCGGGTGTGGAGGTGGTGATCGTCCGAAACCCCGACGCCGTACTCACGAACTTCTGGGGCCGCCCGGACGGTGTACGCGTCTACGACCTGGACGATGGCGGCGGAAGCATGCTCGGGCGCTTCCCCGACGTGGTCGGCATGTGGCAGCGCATGGGCGAGGCCCACAACTCGGTGCTGCACAACGACACAGTGGCCGACTGCATCGGGGCCGAAGCCAGGAGCGTCGGCTCCTGTCGATGGCCCGTGACGCGAGGAACCGGATCCATCTGGGGGAGGGTCAGATCCGGCATCGAGTCGTTCGTTCGCTGGTAGCCCATCGCCCAGAGCGGCACGATCCCGACGATTCGAACGGGTTCGAGCGTTACGTCACAGCGTTGCTATCATTCCGTCTCGGGCAATCGCCCGCGTACTCTGTCGCGAAGGAAAGAATCCTCGTGAACGACACTCAAACCGTCGTCGATGAATTCGGCACGCACGCCACGGACACCGGTTCGCCGGAGGTCCAGGTGGCGCTGCTCACCGAACGCATCAACCATCTCACCGAGCATCTGAAGGTCCATAAGAAGGACCACCACAGCCGTAGAGGGCTGTTGATGATGGTCGGGAAGCGCAGGCGACTCCTCCGGTACCTCCACGACCAAGATGTGGAGCGTTACCGGTCGCTCATCGCGAAACTGGGATTGCGCCGATAACGCAGACGAAGGTGGCTCTCGGGCCGCCTTCGGCGTATTCGGCGTCCCCACGCAGGCAAGCGCGGATGTTCCAGTTGTCAGTGGATGGGCCTCGACTCCGTCGAGACCCGCCCACTGCCAATTGGTCTCCGCATCAACGAAGGAGAGATCCAATTGGCTGAGACTGCCATTCGTGGGCTCATCGGTGACGTGGAAGTCGAATTCCGCGCCGGTGAACTCGCCCAACTCGCCGACGGCGCCGTTACGGTGCGTGTCGGAAAGACAGAAGTCCTCGTCACCGCAACCGCATCGACGCGATTGCGTGAAGGCGCCGACTTCTTCCCCCTGACCGTGGATGTCGAAGAGCGTATGTACGCCGTTGGCAAGATCCCCGGCTCGTTCTTCCGTCGTGAAGGGCGCGCAACGGAGAAAGCCATCCTGACGTGCCGGCTCATCGATCGTCCACTCCGTCCCAACTTCCCCGACGGCTATCGCAACGACACCCATGTCGTTGCGACCGTGCTTTCGGCCGACCTCATCAACGCCTACGACCTCCCCGCGCTCAACGGGGCATCAGGTGCGTTGACGCTGAGCTCGCTTCCGTTCGATGGGCCGATCGGCGCCGTCCGGCTCGCTCTCATCGATGGTGCGTGGATCGCGTTCCCGACGTACGAGCAGCTCGAAGACGCCGTCTTCGACCTCGTCGTTGCCGGGAAGCGCAACGGCGCCGGTGACGTCGACATCGCCATGGTCGAAGCCGGAGCCACCGAGAACGGGTACCGGCTCGTCAAGGACGGTCAGCAGGCCAGTGATGAAGAGACCGTTGCCCGCGGCCTCGAAGAGGCGAAGGGCTACATCGGGACGCTGATCGACATGCAGCTCGAGCTGCTCGAGGCGGTCGGTCCGACCGAGCCCGCCGAGTGGCCCATCGGCGAGGCCTACTCGGCCGAGATGTACGAGCGTGTCGAAGCGATCGCCAAGCCGAAGCTCGAGGCTCTCGGCACGATCGCCGACAAGAAGGAACGGCTCGAAGCCGAGGCTGCGACGAAGGAAGCCGTCCTGGCGGAGCTCGGGCTCGACGAGGACGACGCCGACGGCATGAAGGCCGCCAAGAACGCTTTCCGGAGCATCCAGAAGAGCGTCATGCGCTCGCGCGTCGTTGCCGAGGGCGTCCGTCTCGACGGTCGCGGACTCACCGACGTTCGTGAGATCGACGTCAAGGTCGGGATGATCCCCGAGGCCCACGGGTCCGGGTTGTTCCGCCGTGGCGAGACCCAGGTGCTGAACGTGACCACGCTCGGCATGCTGAAGATGGAGCAGATGCTCGACACGATCTCCATCGAAGAGTCCAAGCGGTACATGCACCACTACAACATGCCGCCGTTCGCGACCGGCGAAGCCGGCTTCATGCGGGGCCCGAAGCGTCGCGAGATCGGTCACGGCGCCCTCGCTGAGAAGGCACTCCTGCCCGTCATCCCGGATGACGAGGAGTTCCCGTATGCGTTCCGCCTCGTCTCCGAGGTTCTGATGTCGAACGGTTCGTCGTCGATGGCGTCGGTCTGTGGATCGTCCCTCTCGCTGATGGACGCCGGCGTCCCGATAGCGGCTCCGGTCGCCGGGATCGCCATGGGACTCATCCACCACGACGGCGAGTTCGTGACACTCACCGACATCCTCGGTGCCGAGGACGCGCTCGGTGACATGGACTTCAAGGTCGCTGGGACCGAGGACATGATCACGGCGCTGCAACTCGACACGAAGATCGAGTCGCTCCCGGCCCAGGTGCTCATCGACGCGATGGCCCAGGCGAAGGACGCCAGGCTGTTCATCCTCGGGAAGATGACCGACGTTCTTCCCGAACCCCGCGAAGAGCTGGCGCCGACGGCGCCGAAGATCGAGGCGATCTCGGTCCCGAAGGACAAGATCGGCGAGGTCATCGGGCCGAAAGGCAAGACGATCAGAGAGCTCGAGGAAGAGACCGGCGCCAAGATCGAGATCGAAGACGACGGAACCATTCGCGTCGGCGCTCCCGATACGACGTCACTGGAGCTTGCCAAGGAGCGGATCTTGGCCATCGGCTACCCGCCCGAGGCGACCGTTGGTGAGACGTATGAGGGCGAAGTGGTGAACATCACGAAGTTCGGCGCATTCGTCAACATCCTGCCCGGACGTGACGGCCTGTTGCACATCTCGAAGATCGGCGGCGGGAAGCGTATCGACAAGGTTGAGGACGTGCTCGCCCTCGGCGACAAGGTCGATGTCGTGGTTCGCGAGATCGACGATCGCGGCAAGGTCAGCCTCGACCTCGCGGGTGCGCCGGCCCCGTCCGACGACGGCGGCTCGGAGCCGAAGAGCGACGAACGTCGCTCCGACCGCAACGAGGGTCGTCGCAATGGCAATCGCGACCGCAATCGCGACCGCAGTCGCGATCGCGGTGGACGTGATCGCGGAAGCGACCGGGGTGGCGAAGCCAAACCGGGCCGGACCGTCGTGTCGTTCGAAGACGAATTCGAAGGTGGCGCTTCCTAAACGCACCATCCACGGACGAAGAGAAGCCCCGGGCGGTTGCCCGGGGCTTCTCTCGGTCTCCGTTCAGAGGGGCTTCTCGCCTACGCGGCTGCTTCCTCTTCTTGCTTGCCCAGGACGAAGACGTAGTAGATGCCACCGATGATCCCGATCGCGCCGAGCAACATCAGAATGAGTGGAACGTAGACGCCGAACAGGTTGAGTTGGCTGATACCGTCGTTGGCATCGTTCACCGCATCCTGAACAGACGCCGCCGTCGTCACGTACTCGAGGTGCTGGACCTCGGCGAGTGCGACCGGTGCCGGCGCACCCGGAACTGCGAGCGCCACAGCACGAGATTCCATCACGTTGATGTCGATCAGGACGCCGGTCGTCGGCTCGACCCAATACGTCTTGTCGAATGCGAACGTGTAGGTCAGGGGCACGGGGTCGGGCATCGCTTCGAGGGCCGGCGCCAGCTGTGCCAGCATCTCATCGGGGATCCCGAGCGCGGGCGCGAGAGCAAGGAGCGTCTCCTTCGGGAATGCCGGTGGGAACTGGGCCAGCAGTTCGGGATCCACGATCACGGCCGGATCCTCTGCGGCGTGGAACTTGTACGTGTTCAAGCCGCCGCGCTCTTCCTCCCCGACGAACGTGAGGATGGTGGTCTGCTGCGTGTCCCCGTTCCAGCCGATGTAGTCCCTGCCCTCGGATCCGATCGGCCAGCCGATGACGAGCCCTTCTCGCGGAAGGATCCGAACGTCACCCGAGAAGTCCTCCATCGCATCCATCGTCGTACGGTTGATCGCATAGATGCTCAGGGATTCAGCCAGCGGCCCCTGCGGAGAGCTCATCACGGCGTGGTCGGAGACGATCGCGCCGTCGTTGCCGCCGACTTCGGTGGTCTTTACGGTCCTCGCTATGGTGACGGGGATGTTCTTGAGGAACAGGTTCGCGAAGTCACCGGTCTCCAACGCCGCAGCGTTCAGCATCACGGCCAGTTCACCTTCATAGTTCCGCGTCGAGTCGACGTCTGCGGGGAACTTGGCCTGGGAGGGGAGCACGACGAACTTGACGGCCAACCCTCCGACCAGGAAGACGACTCCGAGTACCAGAATCACCCACCCGAGCCCTTTAGTCTTACCCATGGATCACCTCATTCGGTTCGTGGACGTTCGGACCGTCCGTGTTCGGTATGAGACGATAGTCGACAGAACACAAGGGCATCGGTAGCGGGTCAATGGATCGGAACAACCGTATGCTCTCCCACCTGCGAGAATCGCGTCTACTCACTACGAAAGATCCTTGATGTCCGGCAACGCCACGTTCACCATGACCGATACCGCCATCGTCTCCATCGCCCATGTGGACGCGCCGGAGGTGGTGACCTCTGCACAGTTCGATGAGATCCTGGCCGAGACCTACGCTCGCGTTGGCGGTCAACCCGGGCTGTTGGAAAGCCTTGCCGGGATCAAGGAACGGCGTTGGTGGCCGGAGGGCTATCTCTTCACCGATGCGGCTGCGGCGGCAGGTGCAAAGGCCATCGAGGCCAGCGGAGTGCGGGTCGACGAGATCGGTCTGCTCATCGATACGTCGGTCTGCCGTGATCGATTGGAACCCTCCTCCGCGGTTACGGTTCACGATGCCCTCGATCTACCCAGTTGGTGTCTCAGCTTCGATCTCTCCAACGCATGCCTGGGATTCGTCAACGCGCTCCAGGTAGCGGGGAACATGATCGACGGCGGCCAGATCAACTACGCGTTGATCGTCGACGGGGAGGGGAGCCGGCAACTCCAGGAGACGACCCTGGCACGACTCGCCGGCCCTGATGCAACGATGGTCGATCTCTTCGCCGAGTTCGCATCGCTCACGCTCGGGTCGGGGAGCGCAGCGGCGGTCGTCGGACGCCACTCGGACAATCCCGGCAGTCACAAGGTCGTCGGTGGCCTGGCGCGGGCCGATACCAGCCATCACAAGCTCTGCGTCGGAGACCTCGACGGCATGCGCACGGACACGAAGTCGCTCCTGGATGCCGGACTAGAGGTCTCGAAGCTGGCGTGGGGCGATGCAGAGGAGCTTGGATGGTTGGACGGTGACCGCTACATCCTCCACCAGGTTTCGCAAGTGCATACGACCATGCTGTGCGAGCGTCTCGGAATCGACATGGCCAAGGTTCCACTCACGTTCCCGTTCCTCGGCAACGTCGGTCCGGCGTCGATCCCGATCACTCTCTCCCGTGAGACGGACTCCCTCCAAGCGGGAGACAAGGTGTTGCTGCTGGGGATCGGGTCGGGGATCAACACGTCGGGGATGGAACTGACCTGGTGACCACCGGGCCTGTTTCGCCCGCCGAACTACCCGATCCCGGTCTCGATGGTCTCGATCCGCGATGGTCTCGGCTCGTCACAACACCGGACCTCGACGGGTTCGGCAGAACCTGGCACCTGCTCGACAACCGGGTCGCGGATCCCGCCGTCACCCTGCTCTGTGTCCATGGCAACCCGACGTGGTCGTATCTCTGGCGTGATCTGATCGCACGCGCTCCGTCCGGTGTCCGGGTGATCGCGATCGACCACCTCGACATGGGGTTCTCGGAGCGCACCGGTACCACCCGTCGCCTCGAGCAGCGCATCGAGGACCTTTGCGCGCTCACCGACGAACTCGATCTGACGGGCCCGGTCGTAACCGTCGCTCATGATTGGGGCGGTCCGATCTCGCTCGGGTGGGCCCAACGCCATCGGGATCAGCTGGGAGGGATCGTGCTGATGAACACCGCAGTTCACCAGCCCGCAGGATCACCCGCCCCGACCCTGATCCGGATGGTCCGGACGCCCGGGATTCTGGAGCGGATCTGCGCGACGACACCGACCTTCATTCGCGGGACGATGGCGTTGACCAGGCCTCGAGTCGCCCAACCGATCCGAGATGCCTACGAGGCTCCCTATCGAAGTGCCGACCGGCGGGCAGCCATCGCTGCATTCGTCGAGGACATCCCGCTCGATGACGATCACCCAAGCCAGGCTGTCCTCAACCGCGTCGCGGCCGATCTCGATCAATTCGCCGACGTGCCGGCGTTGTTGTTGTGGGGACCATCCGACCCGGTCTTCTCCGACCTGTACCTGTGGGACCTCGCCGCGCGGCTACCCAACGCCGACATCCATCGGTTCATCGGTGCCGGTCACCTCACGCCCGAAGATGCGGACGTCGCCTCTGCGATCTACGCCTGGGTGGACCAATTCGAGCGCCCGGCGCGGGAGGATTCAGAGGACCGGGAACGAGAGCCGCTGTGGGCCGGGATCGATCGGAGGGCCGGCGATGACTCCGCCGCCATCGTCGAGTTGGGCTCTCACGGGGAAGAAGCATCGATCTCATTCGCAGAACTCGACGCAGACGTTCGACGACTTGCCGCGGGTCTCGCCGATCTCGGTGTGGTCGGGGGGACCCGGGTGGCGCTGCTGATCCCGCCCGGCATCGATCTTGCCGTGTGCCTCTATGCCTGCTGGCGCATGGGTGCGGTGGTGGTGATCGCCGACGCGGGGCTGGGAGCCCGGGGCCTGGGTCGCGCTCTGGCCGGTGCCAATTCCACCTATCTGATCGGGACACCGAAAGCCCTGGCGCTGGCGCGGACCATGCGTTGGCCGGGTATTCGCATCGCAACGACGACCCTGGATCGGGCGAGGAGGGGCGTACTCGGCGTGCGAGCGACGCTCGCCGACCTGCGTCGTCGCGGCGAAGGGCGACCGGCCCCACCCATACCGGCGTCACTCGATGTGGCAGCGGTCGGGTTCACATCGGGGGCGACGGGTCCCGCAAAGGGTGTCGTCTATCGCCATCGTCAACTCCAGGCTCAGCGAGATGTCCTCGTCGATCTCTACGGCATCCGGCCCGATGACGGTCTCGTCGCCGCCTTCGGTCCCTTCGCCCTGTTCGGTCCCGCCATGGGCATCCCCTCG
>JAUVNV010000241.1 GCA_030599515.1 Acidimicrobiia bacterium | reverse complement strand
GGAGGGTGGTACGCCCGCGATCATCGAATCGATACGGGCCGGTCTCATCTTCCAACTCAAGCATGCCGTCGGTGCCGATCGCATCCGGGACCTCGAGGAATCGTTCATCGATAGGGCGATCGGATCGTGGGGCGGCAACCCGAATGTCAAGATCCTCGGCAACCCCGACGCCGAGCGACTCTCGATCGTCTCCTTCGTCGTGCGGCACGGCGAGCGCTACCTGCATCACAACTACGTCGTGGCCCTTCTGAACGACCTGTTCGGCATCCAGTCGAGAGGCGGGTGCTCCTGTGCCGGGCCGTACGGCCACCGCCTGCTCGGCATCGACATCGATACGTCGACCGAGTTCGAGCGGGAGATCACCAGAGGGTGCGAAGGGATCAAACCGGGATGGGTCCGGGTCAATCTCAACTACTTCATCTCGGAGCAGGTGTTCGACTTCATCGTCAACGCAGTGAACCTGGTCGCGAATGAGGGCTGGCGACTCCTCCCGTACTACCGGTTCGATGTGACAACGGGCCTGTGGGAGCACCGTGACGGGCGGGGCGAAGCCCCCCTCAGCCTGGCCGAAATCGACTACTCGAGCGGCGCGATGCGCTTCGACCACCGACCGCAACGTGACGCTGATCCGGTTCTCGCCGACTATCTGACGGAGGCACGCTCGATCCTCGATCATGCGCTGCCGTTCGATGACGACCTCACTCCGGAAGACTTCACCAGCGACTTCGAGCATCTCCGCTGGTTCACCCTTCCGCACGAGGTCATCGGTGACTGAACTCACCGCTCCCGACTGGTTCCGCCGGTCGATCTCAACGCCGTACGCCGAGTCCTGGATCGACGTCGAGGGAACCGCTATCCACTACCTCGAATGGGGTGAAAGAGGCCGCCCCGGGCTTGTGTTCGTTCACGGCGGTGCCGCCCACGCTCAGTGGTGGTCGTTCCTCGCCCCGATGTTCACCAGCCAGTGGCACGCCGTCGCTCTCGATCTCTCCGGGCATGGTGACAGTGGACGGAGGGACTGCTACAACCATCAGGTTTGGTCCAGGGAAGTCCTCGCCGTCGCCGATGCAGCCGGGTTCCCCGGCCCGCCCGTGGTCGTCGGCCACTCTCTCGGAGGTCTCGTCACCATCGAACTGGCATCCACACACGGTGATCGCCTCGCAGGCGCCGTGATCGTTGACTCGCCCGTCCGGGAGCCGGATCCGGAGTCGCGTGAGGGTGCGCGTGGCAGGGCCTTCCGGTCGCCCGGCACCTATCGGGATGAGGCAACCGCCTTGGAACACTTCCGCCTCATCCCTGCTCAACCGTGCGACAACGAGTACATCGTCGACCACGTCGCCCGCGGTTCCCTCAAGCGAACCGATGCGGGGTGGACGTGGAAGTTCGACCCTCGCCTCTTCGAGCACACGCTCGTTGCACTGCGCGATCAACTCGCATCCGTGCAGTGCCGCGTCGCGCTCTTCCGCGGCGAGTTCAGCACCGTCGTTCCGGAGGACACGGCCGCCTACATGTACGACCTGATGGGTCGGAACGCCCCCTTCGTCTCTATTCCCGAGGCACACCACCACCTGATCCTCGATCAGCCGCTGGCGTTCGTGGCAGCCCTCAGGACACTGCTGGCCGATTGGGAACACTCGATACAGGTGACAGGCGACAGGTGACAGGCGACAGGCCACAGGCAAGCAGACAACGGACAGCAGACAGCGAGATGCCGGATACCGAATACCGGATACCGGATACCGGATACCGACGACCGACGACCACACAGCAGCCGGACGGTGATTCGGATGGGAATGCTCCGAGCGCTCAACCCGTTCTCGTTGCGATGACCAACGAACCGCGATACTCGATTGCGTTCTCGGGCGGCACGGCGCGCATCGGCGACCTCGCGTCCTGGATCCGCCTGACGGCAGCAACCACGGTTCTCATCGGACCGCTCAGGTGGATGCTCATCGCCTCCGGACGCCTCGACCGGCGTCGTCTGACTCATCATCTCGAGCGCTTGTGGGCCGGGGTCATGCTGCGGGCGCTGGGAGTGCGCATCGCGGTGTCCGGCCTCGATCGTGTCGATCCCGATCAGGAATACGTCATCGTGCCGTTACACGAAGGGCTCGTCGATCCGCTTGTTGTCACTCTCATCCCTCTCGATCTCTCGTTCGCCGTGCGTGACGAGTTGTTCCGGTGGCGCTTTCTCGGCCCCTATCTTTCATCCTCGGATCAGGTCAGCATCTCCACCCGCTCGGGTCCCGACGGCTTTCGGGCTCTGCTGAGCGGTGCACGATCGGCATTCGAGCGGGGCGAGAGCTTCGTCGTCTTCCCTCAGGGGAGCATCCTCGGCATCGAAGCAGCCTTCTACCCCGGTCCCTTCCGGGTCGCGGAGAAGCTCGATCGTCCGGTCCTGCCCGTCGTCATCAGCGGCACACATCGTGTTTGGGAATACCCCTACCGCCCGATCCTCCGGCGCCGCCAACATGTCCGCCTCGAGATCCTCGACCCGATCCCCGCGACGCAGTCGGTCGAGCAGGCGCGGAGCGTGGAACGCGAGATGAAGCGGATCGCTCTCGCCCGAGCACCGTTCCCCCGCCGCTACGAGCCGGATCGCGACGGGTGGTGGGACGGACATCCTTTCCGAATTGACGAAGACTTCGGTGATCTGGCCGAGCGCGTCCGTAGCCACCGGTCGGCGGGTGTACGGTGATCCGATGGATCTGAGCCATTCATGGCTGTTCCCCGTCGCCATCGTCATTGCAGCCGTTGCGAACGGCGCCGGTATCGGCGGAGCGACCTTCTTCTCCCCGTTGTTCGTGGTCGTTCTTGGTCTCGAACCATCCGTTGCCATCGGTGCAGCGCTCGCCACCGAGGTCTTCGGGTTCGCCTCTGGCGTGATCGCCCACGCCAGAGCGAAGGCGATCGACTGGCGGGTCGTGCGACTCCTGACCACGGCGGCGGTACCTGCCGCGATCGTCGGCTCACTGCTCGCCGGGATCGCGCCCGAACTCTTCCTGAAGGTGATCCTGGCACTCGGGCTCACCGGAATCGCCATCACGTTCGTTCGACACCACGACCCGGCGAAGCAGGACGCCGAGATCGAACTCGGGATCGACGTCGTCCAACCGGCGACCGCCAGACGCATCGTGACCGCCGATCACACGGTCTACGAGTACGAGCTCTGCCGAACCAGCGAGGGGAGAACCGGGGCCGGTATCGGCGGGTTGTTCGTCGGACTCATCTCCACCGGGTTGGGCGAAGCCAATTCCTTCACGCTCGTGAAGCGCTGCCGGGTTCCTTCGCGCATCGCCGTCGCTGTCAGTGTCACCACCGTTGCCATCACAGCCCTTGCCGCAAGTGTGACCCACGCGATCGGCTTCCTCACGACGCCGGGATCAGATGTCAGCACGATCGCTTCGATCGTCGTGTTCACCGTGCCGGGCGTGATCATCGGAGGTCAACTCGGTCCGGCGTTCATCCGTCGCGTCCCGGAGCAACGTCTCATCCGCAGCCTGGGTTGGCTGTTCTTCGCCATCGCAGGGCTGACGCTCTTCGAAGCGTTCGTCCTGTAGGCCGGCGAGAACAGGCCATCATGATGGGGCTGGATCGCGGGTGTCAGATCTCCGGCGCCAGGAAGAGAACACCGAGAGGCGGAAGATCGACCGACAGAGAGTGGTTGCGCCCGTGCATGG
>JAUVNV010000038.1 GCA_030599515.1 Acidimicrobiia bacterium | reverse complement strand
TGTCGGGGAACAGATCATCACTGCCGCATATCCGTCGCATGAGTGCCGGCACCATCGCCCGATCGCCGCGAACGAAGCTGCGAACATCGTCACGGAACTTGCCATTCCATTGAGCCCAGTAGACCCCGGGGAAGGCACGGCCCAGTTGATAGCTACCCAGATCCCACGCCTCGGCGTTCAGCCGGACGTCGCGCAACGTGGGATCCGACCGGATCGCGGAGATGATGGGTGGGTCGCCGAGATTGATCGAACCATCGGTGTCCCCGGTGAAGATCGATGCCAGATCGAAACGGAACCCGTCGACGTGCACCTCCCTGACCCAGTACCTCAAGCTGTCGAGGATGATCTTCTCCCGATCGAAGCGGAGGCCGTTCGCCGGATCGGAAGGGCCGCCGATCGTGTACGAGTAGTACACCGCCCCGCTCACCGCGGCCGCGGTGAGCATGCAGTGCCAGATCCGCCCCGTCTTGTTCCTGATCGGATCGAAGTCGTAGGTGAAACAAGATCATCCACATCCTCTCGCCGGTAGAGATTCAGTCGAATCGACGTGGCGTGTTTGGAGTAGATGGCGAAGTTGTATGCGTCGAGTCGCTCGATGTGGGTCGCACCACCCCGACCGGGGTATCCCTCTCTCGCGATCCAATCGTCCATCCTGCACGCTCTCCCGATCGGTTCGTTCGAGACTACCGAACATGGGGCTGCCGATCGCAATGCCGTCATCGCGGCGCAGCGCGGCGAAATGCTCTAGACAGGCCACGGTCCATGCGCGACGATGCACCCCTAGACAGCAGAGCCCTTGCGGCGCACAACATCGGGTCCATAGACCCGCACCCAACGAGGTGACTAGAACCAAGCGCCCGGCAGGGGCTTTGCTGCGGATATGCGGCACACAAGTACCCGTTCTCCGCGATACCTTGATGATGACCAACCAGGAGAACGCTCCCGTGCATCGTCTCGCCATCGGCATCTCGGCTATCGCTCTCATCGTCGCCGCGTGCAGCGGCGGGACCGACGACGGCGACATCGCAACGCTCAACACCACCGAGGAACCGTTGGCCGTCGCGACCACAAAGCCGATCAACGACGAACAGGCGCTGATCGACTTCAGCCGTTGCATGCGTGACCAGGGCGTGGACTTCCCGGACCCGGTCGTCGATGCAGACGGGTACCCGCGATTCGACTTCGAGGATCCGGATGACATAGATCGCGACGCTCTATTCGAAGCCGGCTTAGCCTGCCTCGATCACCTCGACGGCGTCGTGCTCGGACTCCCCGACTTCGATACCGCCGAGTTCAACGACACGTTCCTCGAGTACGCGGCGTGCATGCGAGAGCATGGATTCGAAGAGATCCCGGATCGGATCGACATGACGGCCATCATGCGGGGCGAGGAGCCTCCGATCGACCCGACCGACCCGGACTTCATCGCAGCCGACGATCAATGTCGGGACATCTTCGCCGAGTTCCGCGCCGGCATCGGCCGAGAGGGTTGAGTCGGGAAGACATCGTGCGTCGTCCAGTTCTCGCTTCTCTAGAATGAGCGGGTGGACCGCATCGCCCGGATCATCGTTGGACACAGCCGCCAGATCATGGCGGTCACAGCGCTGATCAGCCTCATCTCTATGGCCATGCTCTTCCGGATGAGCTTCAACGCGGACGTGAGCTCGTTCGCTCTTGAAGGGACAGAAGGCGGTGTCGCTCTTCTGGAACTCCAGGAAAAGTATGACACTGCCGATCCCATCAACGTCATCGCCACTCTCCCCGAAGGCGAGACGTTCCGTTCGAAGGCAGGACTCGCCACTCTTGTGAGCCTCCGTGATCAACTCGTGATCGTCGACGGGGTCGCAACCGTGGCGACGATCGTTCCCGACGAGCACCCGATCACCGGCGCTCCGATCACCGCAGAGGACATCGCCACGGTACCGGATCAGGCGATCGCTGCGCTCCTCGGCGAGAGTCCCGTCACCGACCTGCTCCTCGACGAGAGCGGGCAGAACACGCTCATGCTCGTCATTCCCGCCGGAGATGCCACGGCCCTGGCAAGAACGCTCGCGGATCTGGAACCGCCCGACGGTGTGGAGATCACCCTTTCGGGCAACCCGGTCATCTTCGCGAGCGTGCTCGACATCATGTCGTGGTTCCTGCTGGTCATTCCGCCACTCGAGATCGCACTCCTGATCGGCATGTTCTTCCTCACGATCGGCGATCTTCGACTGAGTGCACTTGCCCTGTTCCCGGCCGGGGTCGGCGCACTGTGGACGTTTGGTCTGATCTTCGGGCTCGGTCTGGAGATCGACATCGTGACGCTGCTGGTTCCGATCTTCGTGATCGTCATGGGGTCGGCCGACGGACTCCACTTCGTCACGCACTTCCAGGAGACCGCGTCCGAAACGGACTCCATCGGTCGAGTGAGATCGGCCCTCTCCGAGGTGGGAGTGCCGATGATTCTCACCACGATCAGCACCGCGGCCGGCTTCCTGTCACTGCTCATCACGGACGTGGCGCCGATCCGTCAGCTGGGACTCTTCGCAGCGGTCGGTATCGGGTTCGCCGGACTCATCTCGTTCTTCTCTCTCCCTGCCCTGATGAGCCGCCTGGCCGTGAAGGACCGGACCCACAAGGCGATTCTCGGTCCGAGGCTGACGACCGGACTGAAGACGCTCGTCCACTCGCGCCTCCCCGCGATCGTGCTCACGGGCGTCATCGTTGCGTTCGCCCTGATCTTCATCCCGAGGCTCGACGTGGACTCCGATCAGTTGTTCTTCTTCAAAGACGGCGACCCGGTGCGCGAGGCGTTCGAGAAGACCGAAGAGGTCTTCGGAGGTGCAACGCCGCTCGCCGGGGAGTTCGTGCTCGAACCGTCGGAAGGTCTCGAAGGCATCGCTCGTATCGCCGGCATCTCCAGGGAGTTCGAAGAACTCGCCGGAGTTCGACGCGTGTTCTCCGTGGCCGACGTCGCAGCCACACTCAGTCCGGAAGAGTTGATGCAGCTCGCATCGGGCGGCGTGACGCTGCCGCTCGGGAAGATGGTGAGCGCCGACGGGTTGCGCTTCATCCTGTTCCCATCGGACTTCACCACCGACGATCTCGCAGGTTGGGTCGCGTTCGCTGAAACGACACCAGAGATCCGGACCCTCACCGGGATGCCGATCATCTGGGACGACATCGCACGACTCGTCCTAAGGGCCCAGATGACCTCCATCATCGTTGCCTTCATCCTCGTGGCGCTGATGCTGGCCATCGCATACCGGAATCTCCGGGACACGCTCGTAGCGCTCGTTCCGATCGCCCTGACAATCGCCGCGGTCCTTGGCTTCCTCGCTGCGTCGGGGATCAACCTGAACCTCGTGACGGCCGTGATCTCGAGCATCGTCATCGGCGTCGGCATCGACTACGCGATCCACTTCATCGCCGCGATCAACCATGCGCGCCCGGATGGCGACGGATACGTTCTGCGCGCCATCGACCGGGCCGGCCGTCCGATCATCGCCAACGCTCTCGGCATCGCGGTCGCCTTCACCGCCCTGTGGCTCTCGCCGCTGAAGATCCACCCACAGATCTCGATGGTCATGTGGGTCGCGATGATCACCGGAGCGCTCACAGCGCTGCTCGTGATCCCGGCGTTTCTCCCCCGCGATTCCGTGAAGGAGACCGTTTAGGAGTGTGCCTGCATGTGAGACAGGCGCTCTCCAGGCAGGCCCGATCGGATCAGGATGCCGGAGGTACGACCTGTGGTGGCGCGGGCTCGGTCTGCCAGGTGCCGTACTCCTCTTCGACCGTCACGTCCGCGTTGACTACCGCATCGAACATCCAGTCGTTGACTGCATTCTGCTCCAGGATCCCCAGCACCTGCTCGGGAGTAGCCACGATCCGATCCTCAACGAGGATGAGGTGGAATCCGAACTCGGTCTCAACCGGCTCGGTCACCTCACCGATCGTTGCCGTCATCGTGGCATCTGCGAACTCAGCAACATACGTCGCCGGAGTGTCGCATCCCAACGATCCCCCTGCTGCACCGCTACCCGTGTCGATCGAGACCTCCGCGGCGACCACAGCGAAGTCCTCACCGCCGTCGAGACGATCCGCAACCGCGAGAGCCTGTTCCTCGGTCTCGACGAGGATGTGCGATGCACAGACCTGTGTGGCTTCCATCGGATTGTCGTCGATCTCCTGCTGAGCATCGGCGATCGTTGGCATCTCACCGCTGGCTGCCAGTGACTCGGCAACAGCGTCATCGATGAGGCGCTGCGTTGCGAAACTGTCGATCCCCTCCTCCGAGACGTTCTGCTCGGTCATGAACGCCTCGAGATCACCCTCGTATCCGGTCTCGGCCAGGATCAGTTCGACCTCGGCATCGATCTCCTCTTCGGACGCGACGAAGTCGAGCTCAGCCTCTGCTCGTTGCTCGATCGCCATCCACGAAATCAGGGTGCCGAGGTGCAGCGCGAATTGCTCATCGGTGAACTCACCGTCAACCTCGTTGAACAGTCCCTCGACGTCGTCGACGGTGATATCGGTTCCATTGACCGTCGCGGCGGTTGATGACGATCCACCACCGCACGCGGCCAGAACCACGGCAAGGACGGCGATCAGCAGGAGGAGACGTTTCATGAGATTCCTTCAAGGGAGACGAGGAGTGAGGGGGTGAGGCTAGGGACGGTACGACTACACCACGGCCATCGAACGTGAGAATCACTTCAGAATCCCGGCACCTCGCAACGCTCGCGAGAGGAGAAGATCCAATCGACCCTTGACCCGAGCGTGTCCGGTTGGCAGAGTTGATGGTGAGGTGATGCCGTGAAAGATCCACGCAAGCCCCCCCAACGGCGGCGGTTCCCCCAGAACCCGAAGATCCATCTCGGTCGGACCGGGCCGAGCGTTCCCATTCGCCGGCCGCAGCGGATCGGCAAGGACAGCGCACAGGGCCACCATCGCTGACCGACACCCATCGAGACAATCGAAGACGTGCCAGCAATGGCGTCGTACGGTCCTTCGGCCCTGTCGCCCCGCTGATCATTCTGTCAGCGTGGCGTCAGGATTTCGGAAGGAGCGCCACATGGGGTCCGATATCAGACACTCGATGATCATTCTCTTCGTCATCGCCTTGCTCGCCGCTGCGTGCGGTGGCGGAGCGGAGGAGACCACCACGACCACGACCAGCACGACCACGACCACTACGACCACGATCGCGCCGGTCGACACCACCGAAGCTTCCGGAGCGGTTTCCGGGCTGAAGGGCGTGCGGGGCGCCGTCGTGAGGATCACCAGCGAGGGCAGCTTCGTTGACCCAGAGGAGGGAGAGGTCAGCTATTCAGGCTACGGGTCGGGCTTCATTGTCGATCCGAGCGGCATCGCCGTGACGAACAATCACGTCGTGACCGGTGCGGCATACCTCCAGGTCTACGTCGAGGGTGAAGACGAACCGCGCAATGCCAAGATCCTCGGCGCTTCCGAGTGCTCCGACCTGGCGGTGATCGACATCGACGGTGCCGGGTTCCCCTATCTCGAGTGGAGCGATGACGAGATCACCGCCGGAACCGAGGTGTATGCCGCTGGATTCCCTCTCGGCGACCCCGAGTACACCCTGTCCGAGGGGATCATCTCAAAGGAGAAGGCCGACGGAGAGACGCGACGGTCGTCCGTGGACTCCGTCATAGAACACACTGCTCAGATTCTGCCGGGTAGCTCCGGCGGACCCCTCATCACGTCGGAGGGTCGCGTGATTGGCATCAACTACCAGGGGGCACAGGATCTCAACATCTACCGTGCCATCACGCGCGACGAAGCGGCGAAGGTGCTCGACGACCTCGCCGCGGGAAATGACGTCAATTCGATCGGTGTCAACGGCACTGCCTTCGTGAACGACGAGTTCTCCGGCATCTGGATCTCCGCGGTCAAGTCTGGCTCAGCGGCCGCCAGTGTTGGGATCAAGGGCGGTGACATCATCACCGAACTCGAGGGGCTTCTCCTGGCCGCCGACGGCACGATGTCCTCCTACTGCGACATCCTCCGAAGCCATGACGCTGATGACCAACTCGCTATCGAGGTCCTGCGGTTCGACACCGAGGAAGTGCTCGAGGGGGTTCTGAACGGTGATGAGGAGCTGACGCTCGCGTTCTCGTTCGCTCAGGAACTCGGCGACGAGGTCGGCGGCGGCGGCGGGGTGTACGAATATGCAGAGGTCTACGACGACGATGGAATCCTTTTCATGATGATCCCGACGACCTGGGCGGACATCGACGGGACTGGCTGGAATTTCGAGGGATCCATCGTTGGAAACGCCATCATCGCGGCGCCGAGCCTCGATGGGTTCTACAACACGTGGGACACGCCCGGAGTCTTCTTCGGCGCCTCCGAGGTACTCCTCGACGAGACCGAGCCGGGTGACCTCCTCAATATGTGGGACTACAGCGATGCCTGTGTTTACGACGGAACCTACGACTATGAGGACGCCGTGTACACCGGGGCGTATGATCTCTGGCTCGATTGCGATGGCACCAACACTGCATTCGTCGTACTCGAGGCCTACCCGCCCGAGGAGGAGTTCGTCGTGCTGATCCAGATTCAGATCGTCAGCGATGCCGACCTCGACGCGTTCGATACGATTCTCGCGACGTTCGACTTGGTCTCCGGCTGATCTGAGATCTGTAGCTCGACAACCAAGGAGAGGGTGCACCGGCCCCGAATAGAGGTCGAGAGTCCCGGCGGACGTGCCCAAGATGGTCACGGGGGTCATCGCAGAGTTCGTGTTCGCCGCGTTCGGTGTGACTAGGTCGTGATGTAGTCCATTCGCGCTATCCGGCGAACCATCCTCGCCCGATGGCCGGTTGGAGCCGATATCACAGGAGAGGCCGCCGTCCGGAGGGCGGTCCGTGGAACAGAGGATTGATCGGGATGCGGATGCGACAGCAACTCATCATTGTCGCGGCCGTGGTGTTCGCCACCGTGGCCGTCGGAATGAACGTGTATGCGTCGACGCGCGCCGACCAGCACTCCCAGCAACTGGACCAACAGATGCCCGTCGCGTCGGTGCTTGATCGCGGTGTCTTCGATACGCCTCGGGTCACCGAACCGTCGAACGATTCAACCGTTCCCGGCCTGTCCGGCCAATCCGGCCTACCCGGAGATCCCGATGAACCGTGCGCGCCCCCGGCGGAGCGCCCGGGCGACACGGATGACGGCACCGTTCGGTCTCTCTCGAATCATGGTCGCACGCTCTCCTCGCTCGTAGCGGGCATCGGTCATCGCGACTGTGTGGATGGGCCTCCGGGTGCAGTGGTGAGCGAGCATGCACGACCCGATGTCGACGCCGAAGGTCCTCCACGATCTGATCGAGCAGAGGAACGAAGCAGTTCGACCCATCCATCGCCGCCACCATCCAAGGGCAGAAGCGACGACAAGAACGGCGGCGGGCAGGACCGCTGAAGGTCAGATCCGAATGCCGTACATCGAGGGGTGCAGGAGAACGGGGTGTCGCACTCTTGCTTGTGAGCCTCACGATGCATGCTCGCTACGGGTGGTTGGAGTCTCCCGAGTTCCCGGGGTCGGTTGTCGGCGACCCTCCGCCCGATCCGACTACCGATCCATCCCCCTCTCCGCTCCCCTGGTCGGTCTGGCCCTGACCAAGAGTCGTACCGGTCGCGCCCGACCCCTCTTGATCCTGCTCCGTGGATCCGTGTGGCCCGGAGGGATCGGTGTCGTCGGATCCTTCGCCGGAACCGGTCTTCCGGGAATCCGATCCTGATTCCTGCCGGTCTTCACCCGATCCGTCTCCGTTCGCCGGCTGATTCTCTTCTTCCGTCTCCTGCAGACGCTCTCGGACGCGTTCGAGTCGCAATCTCAGATCACCGGACTCTTCGAGTTGCCGCGTGGCGGATTCCGCCCGTTCGACAGCGCGCGCGACCGCGTGGCCGGGAGCCCGGCGGAAGACAAGTCGCTCTACCTCCTCTACGCGGTGGGTCGCCTCGATGTCACGGTCGACATACGAACGAACGCGCTCGGTGATCTCCTTCACCGGATACAGGAAGTCGCCCGGCACGGCGCTCTCAGCTGCCAGCGCTACACCTGCAGGGGCCACGACGAAGATGGCTGCGAGCACCGCAGCGACGCGACGACGGATGCCGAACCCCGGGCGAACCGGTAGGGACGGTGCCGTCTGAATCACAACGCCCATCTCAGCGAGATGCCGCTCTCTCGTCTCGGGATCGACCTCGATGGTGTAGGCCGCCGACAGGCGATCCACAAGATCACGTTCGACCATCATCCACCGTCCCCGGTCGGCCGATCGAGCAGTTTCCGGAGGAACTGCTCGGCCCGGCGATTCGCCGCGTACACGGCAACCCTGTTGCCCCCGACGACGTCGGCGATCTCGTTGCCATCCATGCCGACGACGTGCCTGAGCACAAGCACCGTGCGCTGGTGCGGTGTCAGCTGTGCCATCGCAGCGGAAAGGTCCGGGTCGGCGTCGAAGCCTGCGGGGAGTTCCGGTTCGACACCGACCTCTGGGACCTCTGCAGACAGCTGCTCGGGGCGGCGCGCCCGACGCCGCAATTCGTCGAGGCACGTGAAGCGAACGCTCCTGAAGAGCCACGCCCGCAGTGAGCGGCCGTCGCCCTTGATCGTGGGGGCGGACTGAACCAGTTCAAGGAACGCCTGCTGGACCGCGTCCTCGGCGAATCGAACATCGTGCACCATCCCGTTGGCAAACGACGCAAGCGAATCGGAGGTGTGCCCGTACGCCGTTGCGAATGCGGTCTCGCTCCTGGTTCGTATGCCGTTCATGATCTCATCCAGTTCCGGGTACTCACTCACATGCCTATGAATCGCCTCTCTAGAAGAAGAAGACGTGGAGCGATCCGATAAGGCGCATCCACATCCACTGGAACACGTGACGGTACTGCGCATTCTCTGCGTCGAATCCGGTCATCGCCGCGATCCGGTTCATGAACTGAGCGCTCACTTGTTCTCCGGCCTCATCACGAGTCACGTCGCAGTCGGTACCCGGTGCATCTTCCGGGCACTCACCGACCTGCTCACGGTTCTGATTCTGATTCTGCTCCCGTGTCTGAGGTTGGTCCTGATCCGGCGCGTTCGTCCCGGTCTTGTCCTGATCCCGCACCCGGTCGTGTTCGGGGACGCAATCAGACTCAGGGTCATTGGCCCGGCACTCTCCGCCCTCTCCCCGAAACTGTGTCTGGGTCGTTGTACCGGTCATGACCATCTCGCCGGCCTGATCCGCTTCTCCTGATCCCGGACCCGGTCCGGCGATTGCTGCCGTCACCGTGAACAGCGAGAACATCAGGGCCAGGGCCGTGAGCGACGTCATCCTCTTCATCTCGATCTCCTCTCGGACGAGCTTCCAATGATGGAGACGCCGGAGGACCGGCAGATTCGACTCAGATCGTCGAGATCCTCACCCACCGCCGATGTTCTTGACTTCGATGTTGTCTCGACGCGGGCGAACTTGTCTTCAACGGCGGCCACCGCCCCTTGGGCATCTTCGCAAGGACTACCCGGCGAGCCGGGCGAGGTCACACCGCCGGGACAGGCCAAGAAGAAGGACACAGCCGGCATCTGACCCAAGAAGAGCTCACCACGAAGAACGGTTTCGCTCCCCAATCCTGCGAGCGAGCGTGTTCGTGATCGCCGTACGCGGCCGTCAGTTGTTGGCCGTTTCGTAGGCTGCTTGGCACGCCTTCGTTCCGTCATCGGTGGCGAGATACTCAAGCCAGATGTCGTCGCCGTTCTCGAACTCTTCGCCGACAGCGAGGAGAGCCGTGACCTCCTCTTCGGTCAGGTCGTCGACGCTGAGATCGTCGGGATGCACGTCGGTGGCGATCCCGGCCTTGTCGAGCATGAGATGCCCTACGGTGTCCACCCCGAGATCGTCGGCCGCTTTCCAGATCGCGTCGAAAGCAGCGGCATCGCTCGGATCGGCGCACCACGCCTGCTCGGCGTCCGTGAGTTGGGTTGCAGCAGAGTCGCTATTGCACGAGACGGCGGCCAGCGCCACGACAGCGATGAGTGCCACGGTGAGTGTTCGCATGACCGCATCGTAGTGACGATGACGAGCGGTCCGGCGATCACGGACCGCACATCGACCAACGACACTTGAGAGGTGACGGCCCGACGCATGTAGCGACGGACGACTACACGATCGGGCACGCTTTCGCGATCGGCAGAAGCCACGATCGAGTTCGTACGCCCCCCTCGGTGTACCTATCCTGACGAGCCATGAGAATCGTCATCGTTGGAGCGGGAGCCGTCGGGTCGTACCTCGCAGATCGATTCGCCCTCGAAGGTCAGGATGTTGTCCTCGTCGAATCGGATCCCGAACGGGCCGGCCAGGTTCAGGATGAGATCGACTGCATGGTCGTGACCGGCAACGGCGCATCAGCAAAGACCCTCAAGAGGGCCGGTCTCGACGATGCCGACCTACTCATCGCCGTGACTTCCTCCGACGCGATCAATGTGCTCGCCTGCAATGCGGCCAACACGCTTGGAATCCCACGGAAGGTCGCCCGTGTCGAGGACGCAGAGCTAAAAGCCGAGGTCGCACAACTCGGCGTCGATCTCATCATCGATCCGGGCGAAGCCGCCGCCCGCGAACTCCTCACACTCGTCAAGCGGGGCGCCGTCTCCGAACTCGTCGAGTTCGCCGACGGACGCCTGATCCTGATGGGCGCGTTCGTCGGCCCGAAAGCTGACGTCGTAGGAACGACGCTGGCGGAGCTACGCGAAACCATCGACGGCTGGAACTGGCTTGTCGTTGCAGTGATCCGGCACGGCGAAACACTGATCGCCCGCGGTTCGACGATGCTCGAACCACATGACCACGTCCTCTTGATGGCTCGCGCCGACAAGACGTCCGAGGCCTATGACCTGCTCGGGATCACCGACCGGGCTGCGGAGAAGGTGATCATCCTCGGCGGCACCCGGCTCGCTCGATTGACGGCATCTCTTCTCGCCGACAACAGTATCGCGACGACACTGATCGATGAGGATCCCGAGCGGTGTCAGGCAATCGCCGAAGGCCTCTCGAGAGTTGTGACCGTGTGCGCCAGCCCCACGGATCCCGAGGTTCTCAAATCGGAAGGAGTGGCCGCCGCCGACTCCGTGATCGCCCTCAGCGGGTGGGACGGGGAGAACCTTCTCGGGTGCTTGCTCGCGAAGGAACTCGGTGCCGGAGAGGTGATTGCACGCTTCACGAACACCGAGCTGGTCGGGATCCTCGGTGGCGCCGGTCTCGACGCCACCGTCAGCTCCCGGCTATCCGCGGCGAATGAGATCCTGCGCTTCGTTCGACGCGGCGTGATCTACTCGGTCGCGACGTTCTCCGACTCGGATGCCGAAGCCATCGAGCTCGCGGTCGGACCGAAGAGCCCCGCGATCGGGAAGTCGCTCAACGAACTCCATCCCTCGGAGTCGCTGATCATCGGCGGGATTCAGCGTGGTCACGAAGCGTTCGTACCCCGCGGAAGCACCGTCATCGAGGAGGGCGACCACTTGATCGTCATCGCTCGGCCCGAGGCCATCGCCGAAGCCGAACGACTCTCGGGCTGACCGGCGATGTCGTGGCGGAACCTCCTCCATGTGACCGGAGCCGTCGTCGGTGCGACGGGGATCTCGATGCTTGCGGCGGCTCTCGTTTCCGTCATGTACCGCGAGTGGTCGACCGCGGGTTCGATCGTCATAGCGGCCGTCATCACCACCGTGGTCGGCGTGGCACTATGGAGGGGATTCGACCGGCCGGGTGAACTGAGCACCCGGGAAGGCTTCGCCGCGGTCGCCCTCGCCTGGATCGCGATCGGACTACTCGGCTCTCTCCCCTATCTACTCACCGGATCGATCACGAACGTCACCGACGCCGTATTCGAGGCGGTGGCCGGTTTCACCACCACCGGATCCTCCATCATCCCCGACCCGTCCGCCCTCCCTCACGGAATCCTGTTCTGGCGTTCGTTCACGCAGTGGCTCGGCGGCATGGGGATCATCGTCCTGTCGGTTGCGATCCTCCCCCTCCTCGGCATGGGCGCCGTCCAGTTGGCTCGCGCCGAGTCCCCCGGCCCGACACCCGACCGACTGACCCCCAGATTCAAAGAGACGGCCAAGCGGCTCTGGGTCGTGTACTTCGTCTTGACGGGTGCTCAGATGCTGCTGCTCTGGTTCGGAGACATGAACCTGTTCGAGGCCGTCAATCACGCCTTCACGACCCTCTCGACGGGGGGCTACAGCACGAACGCCGGCTCGCTCGGCGCCTACTCCTCGTATTCGCAGTGGATCGTGATCATCTTCATGATCCTGGCCGGGACGTCGTTCGCCGTGCACTTCCGGGCGATCCGCAGCCCGGTCGTCTACTGGAAGACCACCGAAGTGCGCGTCTATCTCGGGCTGATGGGTGTCGCAGCGGCCGTGATGGCCGTCGGCACGTGGGGAGGGCCGATCCACGACGTCATCAGGGACGCGATCTTCACCGCGGCGACGCTCATCACAACAACGGGGTACGGCACGGCCGACTTCGGTCTGTGGAAACCCGCGCTTCAGATCATGATCGTTGGCCTCATGTTCGTCGGCGGCATGGCAGGTTCGACGTCCGGATCGATCAAGATCTACCGGCACGAGATTCTCTATGAATCCTCCAGAGCCGACGTTCGCCGCTTGATCCATCCACGCGGTGTGTTCATAACCCGCATCGGCAAGACCCCCGTCAAGGACACGGTCGTCGAGGCGGTCCAGACCTTCTTCATGCTGTACATGTTCGCTTTCATGACCGGTTCGTTCGCCCTCGCGGTCATCAGCTCGATCTGGGGACCCGATCTCGACATCATTTCCACGGTGTCGGCAGTTGCGTCATCGATCGGGAACGTGGGCCCCGGACTCGGCTCGGTTGGACCGACGGGGAACTACCTCGGAGTTGCCGCCCCCGGAAAGTGGCTGCTTGCGGGCTTGATGATCGTGGGACGCCTGGAGATACTCCCGATCTTGATCCTCTTCAACCGCGAGAGCTGGCGCCGTTAGCGGGCGCCGGGACGGAGACGTCGACCGTTGACGGCGGAGATCGGCGCAAGAGCCCGGGCTTCCGTCGTGGAGGAGTCCGGCAAGGTTCGGTTCCTGTCACTCCGCGATGCGAAGATGGGCCCCATGGGAGCGACGGGCATGCACAGAGGACCGGTATTGATCGGCGGTGGAGAACTCGGGCGGTGCCCGACGCGGATCCATCACAGCCGCTTCAACGATGCCGATCGCTCCACCGACGCGGTCGTCGAGCACAGGGTCGCCGAGGGCCACCGCTGGGAAGAAACCGTGGCGACTCGAATCCTCGACGGGTATCGGACATGGGCAACAATCTCAACCGTCGCAGGCCCTTTCGACCGGACGGCGCCCGCTGTCATCGACCCCGCTGTACGCGCGATCGAGCGGGAGGAGATCACCAAGCTGTTGCTCAGAGCGGGGGTGCCGCTCATCTTCGGTGCTCGAATCTCGGCGCCCCACCTGCACTCCGTGGGAGTTCCCGATCTCCTCGTGCTCCTCGACGACGGGTACGCGCCCGTTGACGTCAAGCACCACAAGGTGATCGGAGATCGAGGAATCTCGGCTCGATTGGCCTCCGCTGATCGCCTCGACGACACCGTCGGGGCGCGGCGATCGTTCCGTTCCGAGCGCGTGGTGGACCTGCTCCAGGTCGCTCACTACTGGAAACTGCTCGATTCTCTCGGTCATGCGAATCCGCGCCGACTGGCCGGCATCATCGG
>JAUVNV010000236.1 GCA_030599515.1 Acidimicrobiia bacterium | reverse complement strand
GTGAACACACCCGAGATGGCCGACCTCGCCAGACGAGCCGCCGGACTCATCGCGGAGTTGGACGAGGTGGTTCCGATGCGCACGGTGAACATGGGGAGTGAGGACTTCGGTCGCTCCCTCGAGCACGTCCCCGGCTGCTACATCCGCCATGGGGGTCGCGTCCCCGGTCGCGAGGGCTACCCGGCGCACTCCAACAAGTTCGACTTCGACGAGAGGGCTCTCACAACCGGCGCGGCATGGATGGCGGCCGTCGCCCGGCTCGCCAGCAGCGAAATCGGGTGATCGCCGTTGCCTCGCCCATCGCCGATGAAGGTCCGGCCGCACATTCCCTTCAGACTGACGATTGCGACTACCACGGGCGCTCTGCCGCGGATCGACGTCGCGGGCGCAATGACAAGGGGAGAGTCGTGGATCGTGTTCTCGAGATCCTCGAGATGCACGGCTATCTCACCGACTTTCGGGTCAGGGACTTCTATCGATTGGGTGTTGCGCAGCGCTGCCGTCGTTCGGAAAGCGTCGGCTCCAGCAATCGGTCGGTCGGACCAGGACTCTGCCGAGCAGAAGTGTCAACTCCCTGCAGCGAACGACCGCGTACCGACGCCTACAGGAAGATGCGTCAGCGGTAGGCCATCTCCCGACCTGAGAACCACGCTTCCCGACGGAAGCGTTGGTGTCAACGAATTGCTGGCCGTATCGCGACGCTTCTTGGAAGAAGCGTCGGAGACGGGGCACCGCAGCGATCCGCATCCGACCGTCTCTCCCTTGTGGAGAGGAGGTCAACCGTTCCATTGGGGGGCGACAGGCACGCCGCTCGCGCGTAGCCTTGGTCTGATTGAGGGATGTCCACGAAGGGAGTTCCACCATGACCACGGGTACTGCGCCGCTCTCGGTCGGGGCGGTTGCCGCCCGGATCGACGATGGCACGAAGCTGTATGGCTCGGGCGACACCGAGGTGCGCGCCCTCGACGGAATCTCGGAGGTGTTCGAGAAGGGTCGCTACACCGCCATCATGGGTCCGTCGGGCAGCGGGAAATCGACGCTGTTGCATTGCGTTGCAGGCCTTGACGAACTCACAGCCGGACGTGTGTACATCAGCGATGTCGACCTCGGCTCACTCAGGGACAAGGACCTGACGTTGCTGCGCCGCGAGAAGGTCGGTTTCGTCTTCCAGTCGTTCAATCTGATCCCGACCTTGTCGGCGAAAGAGAACGTCCTGTTGCCGCTCCTCATCGCTGGTGACAAGGAGGACGAGGCCTGGTTCGACCAGGTAGTCGGCATCCTCGGCCTCGGCGATCGACTCAGCCATCGTCCTTCGGAGCTCTCCGGTGGCCAGCAGCAGCGCGTTGCCGCGGCCCGAGCGCTCGTTTCGCGACCCGACATCATCTTCGCCGATGAGCCCAGCGGGAACCTCGACTCCAAGTCCGCGGCAGAGCTCCTCGATTTCATGCAGAGCGCCGTGAGGGAGTTCGGACAGACCATCGTGATGGTCACCCACGACCCGGTGGCAGCTAGCTACGCCGATCGCATCGTCTTCCTCGAGGACGGGCGGATCGCCGGTGAGATGCACGATCCCACCCCCGAGACGGTCATCGACCAGATGAAGCAGTTCGGGACGTGACATCATGATCCGCATCGCGCTCAAGACGGTCTTCGCTCACAAGCTGCGCCTCGTCCTCACCGCGATGTCGGTGATGATCGGCGTCGCGTTCATTGCAGGCACTTTCATCTTCACGGACACCATCAACCAGACCTTCAACGACCTCTTCGAGGACCAGTACGCCGGTCAAGACGTCATCGTGCAAGCCGAGGCGGAGTTCGACGTGGGCTTTGGCGGACCCCCTCCGGTAGAGGAGTCGGTGCTCGACACGGTGCTCGCTGTCGATGGCGTCGCTGCAGCCGGCGGCTCGGTCGGCGGCTTCGCAGTGATCTACGACAACAACGGGGAAGCGATCGTTCCTACGGGACCGCCCACGATTGGTGCCTCGTGGACGGATGACGAACGCCTGACCGGCAACGTCGTGATCCGGGATGGCCGGGGCCCGGCAGGACCAACCGAAGTCGTGATCGACGCTAGGACGGCGGCCGACAACGGACTCAGCGTGGGCACCGTCATCAAGGTACAGACGGTCGACGGGGTCGCCGAGTACGATCTCGTTGGCATCGTTGGCTTCGGGGAATCCGACAACATCGCAGGGGCGACCGTGGCCGTCTTCGATCTCGAGACCGCCCAAGCCCTGTTCGGCCTCGAAGGCCTCTACAGCGCAATAGCCGTTGTTGGGGAAGACGGAGTCAGCCCGGACCTCCTGCGCAACGACATCGCCCTTGCACTGCCCGACGGAGTTGAGGCGGTCACCTCGGCCGATGAAGCCGAAGCACAGTCTGAGGCACTTCAGGAGAGCCTCAGCTTCCTGAGCACAGCGCTGCTGGTGTTTGCCGCCGTCGCCGTGTTCGTGGCCGCCTTCATCATTCAGAACACCTTCCGGATCATCGTCAGGCAGCGTCAACGCGAGTTGGCGTTGATGCGTGCTGTCGGTGCCACCGGCGGTCAGGTGGTTTGGATGGTGGCGATCGAAGCACTCATCGTCGGCGTCTTCGCCTCTGTGCTCGGCATCGCCCTGGGATTCGTGATCTCGGCCCTGCTTACCGCCGGTATGGCAGTCATTGGCTTCGATCTGCCATCCACGTCGGCGTCGCTGGCGCCGCGCACGATCATCGTCGCCATCATTGTGGGGATTGGCGTCACCCTGGCCGCGGCGGTGCTTCCGGCCGTGCGAGCCGCGCGGATCCCTCCCGTTGCGGCGCTCCAGGATGTCGACGTGCGGCTGCGCATGTCCGATCGCAAGCGCACGATCTTCGGGTCGATCATGCTCGTCATCGGCGTGGGGTTGATCATCGCGGGGTTGTTTGGCGATGTCCTCGATCTTGGTCCGCTCAATGAGTTGAGCGCTGTCGGCATCGGAGCGCTGATCGTCTTTCTCGCCGTCAGCATGCTCAGTTCGCTGGTTGTGCCGTCATTGGCCCGCGTCATCGGGTGGCCTCTGCCCAAGATCGACAACTTGACCGGCACCCTCGCAATCGGCAACGCCGTGCGGAAGCCGCGGCGCACCGCGACGACGGCGTCGGCGTTGATGATCGGTCTTGCCCTCGTCGCATTCTTCTTCATCCTCGGGGACTCGATCAAGGCATCGGTGAGCGGCTCCATCGAAGAGGGCTTGCGGGCCGACTACGTGATCAGCGTCGATGGCTTCGCCGGGGGATTCAGTCCATCATTGGCGGAAGGCCTCAAGGGGCAGGAGGAAGTCGACACCACCACCTCGCTGCGACTCGGCTTCTGGGATCGCGACGGCATCGATGAGTTCCTCATGGGAATCGAGGCTGAAACCGTGGACCAGACGATCTTCCTCGACGTGCAGGAAGGCAGTGTCACTGCACTCGTCACCGGTGGTGTCCTCGTCCATGAAGATGTTGCCTCCGAAGAGGGCTGGGTAGTGGGCGACACAGTCTCGATGGGGTTCGCTGCCACCGGTCTTCAGGAGGTCGAGATCGTCGGTATCTACGGTGAGCAGAACGTCGTGCAGTCCAATTTCCTGGTGGGCCTCGAGTTCTACAAAGCGAATTTCGCAGGGTTCGGCACTGACACCGACTTCGTAGTGGCCGTCGCCAGCGCGGAGGGCGTCGAGCCGGACGCGGCCAGAGCCGCCGTCGATGCCGCGGCCGCCGAGTACGGGAATGTGACCGTTCGGGACCAAGTCGAGTATCGGCAGTCGCAGGAGGCCCAGGTTGACAACCTGCTCGTGATGTTCAACGCCCTCTTGCTCCTGGCGGTGATTATTGCGCTGTTCGGGATCATGAACACTC
>JAUVNV010000053.1 GCA_030599515.1 Acidimicrobiia bacterium | reverse complement strand
TTCTCCAGGCCGGAGAACAGGCGACAGGCCACAGCGGACAGCAGACAGCAAGATACCGGATACCGGATACCGGATACCGACCACCGACTACTCTTTTCCCATGTCACGCTTTCTGGTCGTTGCCGACGAACCGTGGGTGCGGAACGAGGTTCACGCCGCCCTCAGCATCGGAGCGAACGAACTGATCGACCACGATGACCCCGCTACGGCGGCGGCCACGGCGAACGACGAGTCCGTCGACGTGGCGATCGTCGACCTTCAGGTCGCTTCGATGGGAGGTATGGCCGTAACGCGCGCTATCCGCGATCGGGAGCATCCCGTCCCCGTCATCATCCTCCTCGATCGAGAAGCGGACGCGTTCCTCGCCGGTCGATCGGGAGCGAGCGCCTGGGTCACGAAGCCGTTCACGGCCGCCGCGCTCCGTACCGCCGTCGCCGACGTCACCGGAGCAACGTGACGGAGCCTTCAGAGCCTCCGAGTACCAACTTCATCGGCTACAGATCGTGACGTCCGAGCAGTTGGTCTATCTCAGCATCCTCGCAGTCTGCACCGTCGCGTCCGGATTCTTCTCCGGTTCCGAGACAGCTCTCATCGGAATCTCGAAGGAGCGGGTTCATCGGCTCGCCGCGGAAAGCAAAGCGGGCCGGCGCGTCGAGCAGCTTCTCACCAATCCGGAACGCATGCTGTCGACGCTGCTCGTCGCCAACAACGTCGTCAACGTCCTTGCCGCCGCGGTCGCCACGACACTCTTCATCGGACTCGTCGGGGAGACATGGGGGCCGTGGCTCGCAACGGCAGCGGTGACCGCGGTGATCCTCGTGTTCGGGGAGATCACACCGAAAACACTCGCCACGCGATACCCGGAGCGTTTCTCGCTCGCGGTTGCTCCGGCGATCTGGCAGCTGTCTCGATTCCTCGCTCCCGTGGCATCGTTCTTCGGCGCCATCACACGCGGCATCCTGCGGCTCCTCCGTATCCCCGTGCGGGGTGATGGCGATGCGGTCACAGACGCCGACATCCGGGCCCTTGCTGAGATCGGCCACCGCGATGGCCAGATCGAAGAGGTCGAGCGAGAGATCATCGATGCTCTCTTCGATCTCGCCGACCGCCCGATCCGCGACGTGATGACACCACGCGTCGACATCGTGACGCTCACGGTCCCGGTGTCGATGGACGAGGTGAGAGGCGCAGTGGCGGCGACCGGTCACTCCCGGTACCCCGTGACCCGCGGCGACCTCGACGACCTCCTCGGAATCCTCTTCGTCAAGGATCTCCTCCAGCGCACCGAGGAGACTTCCCCCGACCACGTCGTTGAGCTGCTCCGCCACCCGCACTACATCCCGGAAACCGCCACGATCCTCGACACGTTGACGGACATGCGAGAACGGAAGTTCGCCCTCGCGTGCGTCGTCGACGAACACGGTGGCATCGAAGGCGTCATCACCGCCAAGGACCTTCTCGCCGAACTCGTCGGGGAGCTCCAAGACGAGTACGACCCCGGTCTCCCCTCCATCGTCCGCATCGGTCCGACGCAATGGATCACCGACGGTCGACTTCCGATCGAAGATCTTGCGGAAGAGATCGAACGAACGCTGCCGGCGGGGCCCTACAGCACCGTTGCCGGCTTCTTCATGACCGTCGCAGGGCACGTGCCACACGAAGGCGATTCGATCCGGCTCGACGGGGTTCGACTGACGGTGCTCGAGATGGATCGGAACCGGATCGACCGACTCGACATCTCCCTCGGCTGAGGATCGACTGAGCGCCAGGACGCGAACGGGGGTACAATCCCCGCATTCGGGACGTAGCGCAGCTTGGTAGCGCGCATCGTTCGGGACGATGAGGTCGCCGGTTCAAATCCGGCCGTCCCGACTCATCGAGACCCCGCCCTCGCGGCGGGGTCTCGTCATTTCTGATCTACCGATCGAGCAGGAGTTCGGCGAGTTGGACGGCGTTCAGGGCAGCACCCTTGCGCAGGTTGTCGCCGACGACCCAGAGACTGATGCCGCCGCTCTCTCCGATGGTCTCACGAACGCGGCCGATGAGCACGTCGTCGATCCCCGCGGAGTCCAGCGGCGTAGGGACATGATCGTCTGACCAGAGCTGTACGCCCGGAGCGTTCGCAAGCACGTCTTTCGCCTCTTCGAGCGAGATCGGTCGGTCGAAGAACACGGTCGTAGCAATGCCGTGGCCCACCACCGTGGGAACCCGAACACACGTAGGCTCGACCCGTATGCCCGGTGCGTCGAGAATCTTCCTCGTCTCGTGGACGAGTTTCCACTCCTCGTCGGTGTAGCCCCGCTCTGTGATCGACCCGGCCATCGGCAGCACGTTGTACCCGATCGGCCGTTGGTACAGCTCTCCCCCCGGATCCTCCCAGCCGCCGTGACGGAGGGCGTCTCGGTCGTGCTCGAACCAGTCGTTCTCCCGTTCAAGCGTGGTGATACCGTTCTGACCTGAACCCGACGTTGCCTGGTACGACATCGCAACCATGCGATCGATGCCTGCAGCGCGGTGCAGAGGTCCGGCGGCCATCATCAGCGCCATCGTGGTGCAGTTGGGGTTCGCAACGATCCCCTGATTCCCCTCGATGGCGTCGTCGTTGACCTGGGCCACGACGAGCGGCACGCCGGCGTCCATCCGGAACGCCGAGGAGTTGTCGATCACGGTCGCGCCTGCGGCTGCGAATCGAGGTGCGTGTTCCTTGGAGCGGCTGCCACCGGCCGAGAAGAGAGCTATGTCGATCCCTGAAGGGTCGGCTTCGTCCAGATCTTCCACCGTGATCGCACCCCATGGGGTCTCGGCAACAGTTCCGGCCGATCGCGAGGAGGCGAGCAGGCGGAGACTCTCAACGGGGTAGTCGCGTTCAGCGAGGATGGCTTGCATCGTCCGCCCGACCACGCCGGTGGCTCCAACAACAGCAACCGAAGGGGTCGAGAACCGTTTCACGACCCTTCTCCGATGAGGCCCCGGTGCAGCGCCTCCAGCGCTATTTTCGTGTCCTCACCGCGAACGACGCAACTGATGCGGATGGTCGAGGTCGAGATCATCTCGATGTTGACCCCGGAGTCGGACAGGATGCGGAACATCTCGGCCGCCACACCGGATTCGGACTTCATCCCTGCGCCGACGACCGTGATCTTCGAGATGTCGGTGTCGAGATCGACCCCCGTGGCCCCAATCTCGCCTGCGACGCGTTCGGCAACCTCGACGGCCGCGTCGGCCGACGTGACCGGGACCGTGAACGAGATGTCGGTCACGCCCCGGCTCGAGACATTCTGAACGATCATGTCGACGTTGACCCCGGCAGCTCCCATCGGCTCGAAGACGGCCGCGGCGATCCCGGGTCGGTCGGGGACGCCGTGCACGGTCAGTTTCGCCCCGGAATCGTCGTGAGCGATACCGCGAATGATCGGTTCTTCCATCGTCTCCTCCTTGACCCACGTGCCTTCTCCGTCGTGGAACGACGACCGTACGTGGATGGGAATGTTGTAGCGGATGCCGAACTCGACGCTTCTCGGCATCAGAACACCGGCACCGGCAGTCGCAAGTTCGAGCATCTCCTCGAAGGTCACCTCATCGAGTTTGTTCGCCGACGGCACGACCCTGGGATCGGCGGTGAAGACGCCGTCGACGTCGGTGTAGATCTCGCAGACGTCAGCACCCAGCGACGCGGCGAGTGCGACGGCAGTGGCATCCGAGCCACCGCGGCCGAGGGTCGTCACGTCCTTGGAATCGGGGCTGACGCCCTGGAACCCTGCGACGATCGCTACCTTCCCCGCGTCGAGGCTCTCCTGCACGCGAAAGGCCCGGATGTCGAGTATCTCGGCCCGGCCGTGATCCGCCGTGGTCAGAATCCCGGCCTGGGATCCCGTGAAACTGACCGCCGGAACATCGTGCGCCTCGATCGCCATCGCGACGAGTGCCATCGAGATCCGCTCACCGGCGGTGAGGAGCATGTCCATCTCGCGTGGATGGGGGGTGTCGGTGATCTGGGTCGCGAGATCGACGAGTGCATCGGTGGACTTACCCATCGCCGAGACGACGACCACGACGCTGTTCCCCGAGCGGTAGGTTTCGGCGACTCGACGAGCGACTCTGCGGATCCGGTCGGCGTCGGAGAGCGATGTGCCTCCGAACTTCTGAACTACCAATGCCATGTCCGTCGGAGTGTAGGAGGCGTTTCCCGGTGTGCCGAGATCGGAGCATCATCTCATTCCGCGGGCTGTCGACGCCAAATAGGACGCCGCGCACCTTGGTTTCGTGGCGTGTAGGGGGATGTATCCGGGGGTCGGTCGTAGCATCCGTCCGGTGACACGCCTTCGCATCCTCGTCGTGACCGTCATTGTGGCTCTCGTTGTCGCCGCCTGTGGAGGATCCGAGTCGGCGCCGACCACCAGTACCACCACGACGAGTACGACCACAACAACGACACCCGAGACCACCACCACACTGCCTGAGATCCCCCTCGATCTCGTCCCCGGCAACTACGACCAGTTCCGGGTGCAGCCGACCGCTTGTGGCGCCGTAGCACCGGAACCGCTCACTCCCATGGAGTTCGACGCACCGGCCGACATGGGACTCGACCCATCCACCGCGATCCGCGCCACGCTGTCGACGTCGTGCGGCGATCTCGAGGTCGAACTCGATCCCGGGATCGCACCCGAGACCGTGAACTCCTTCGTATTCCTCTCGATCGAGAGCTATTTCGACGGCACGGTGTTCCACCGGGTCATCCCGGGTTTCGTCGCCCAGGGCGGTGATCAGACGGCAACCGGCACCGGCGGACCCGGCTACTCCATCCCCGATGAATTCCCGCCACCCGGCGTGGGCTACGAGCGCGGGACGATCGCGATGGCGAATGCCGGACCGGGTACCACCGGGAGCCAGTTCTTCATCATGGTCGAAGACTCCGGGTTGCCTCCACAGTTCACGATCTTCGGTCGTGTCGTCGACGGCTTCGACGTTCTCGACCGTCTGCAGGAAGTCCCGCTCGGTATCTCGCCGACAAGCCCCGACCCCGTTGCAAGCACACCTCTCGAAACGATTTACGTCAATACGGTCACCATCGAGCGCTGAACGTCGAAAGGGGAGCGCCCGGCGCTCCCCTTCCTTCGACGTTTGCTTGGACGGTTTACTGGCCCCGGGTCTCCTTCGGACTCAGGTATTTCGCCCACCACTTCTTCGCCGTCTCGATTCCCCCGACCCCGAAGGCGATCGCGAACGCTATCCCCACCGTGGCTGTGACGATCTTCGTGATGTCCTCGGCGAATGTGATCTCGAGGAGATCTTCCAGCGTGTGGATCTGGAGCACCCGGAACACGACGAGCCAAAGCACAACGACGAGATACCCGTAGACGATCGTCGCCGTGATACCGGCGGCCGCCTGATCCGACGATGCCAGCGCATTCGTGATCCCAGCGCGATCGAAGATCCCCTGGACGAAGCTCCAGTTCAGCAGCTTCTCGATGAGATTGCGGACCCACTTGAGGATTCACCGCCCGATGATGAGTACGAGCAGCGCAATGAGAATGCGCGGCAACCACTCTGCGATCACCTGCCCGAGTGTCTCGATTTCGGCGACCAATTGGTCCCAGAACGACATGATTCTCCACTCCCTCTCATGGTCTCGGTCGATTCGCGGCCTAGACAGGGCGCGGTCTACCCGGTGTTCCTCTCGACCACGCTGCGAGCGCACTCGGTCGACCGGCAGGTCCGGTAGCCTTCCGGTCATGGCAACCGAAAAGCGAGACCGTCAGCGAGCGAATCGGGCCGAGAAGCAAGCCGCCGAGGCGAAGATCGAGCGGCGCCAGCACATCTTCGCCCTCGTCAAGAAGTACGCGGGATATGCCGTGTTCGTCGTCATCGCGCTTCTCGTCATCACGTACCTCACCTGACATCTTGTCTGTCGATCTTCACCTGCACTCGAACGCGTCCGACGGAACCGATCCCCCCGCCGTCGTCGTGCGGAAGGCCGTCGCGATCTCCCTCTCGGCGATCGCCCTCACTGATCACGACACCCTCTCCGGGATCCCCGAAGCCTCGGCCGCCGCCCGCGACCTTCCCATCGAGTTGATCCCCGGCGTCGAACTCTCCGTAGATCACGGTGGCGTGAAGATCCACATGCTCGCCTACTTCATCGACCCGGAACCTGGACCGCTCCAGGATCGACTCGAGATCCTCCGGGCCGGTCGAGACATCAGGAACCGTCGGATCGTCGATCGGCTCAACGATCTCGGCTATCCGGTAACGATGGAGGATGTGCTGAGGCACGCCGCGGGCGACGCCATCGGCCGGCCGCACATCGCCGATGCGCTCGTTTCGGGGGGGGCGGTCGCTGATCGCTCTGAGGCGTTCCGTGAACTACTCGGCGATGGTGGGCCGGCATACGTCGAACGCGATCGCCTCACCGCGACCAAGGCGATCGGTCTCGCGATCGAATCCGGGGGTGTGACCTCGATCGCTCACCCCCTGACGATCGATCCTGGTGACGCCACGCTGCGCTCCCTCTTCGAGGATCTTCGCGACGTTGGGCTCGCCGGCATCGAGGCGTACTACTCCGAGTACGCCCCGGCCATCCGCACCCAACTTGCAGAGGTTGCCGCGGATCTCGGTCTCGTGGCGACCGGAGGATCCGATTGCCATGGATCCGGAAAACCGGGTCTCGAGATCGGCACGGGCCACGGCGACCTCGTCGTCCCCGACTCTGCGCTCGAAGAACTCCGGGTTCGGAAGCCATAACAGGTCAACAACCCGCCCTTCGCGGCCGATACACCCATCAGAGCAAGAAAGGGTTCTGGTGATTCCACCCCCGTCGGCGGATCGCGCGCCGATCGAGTACCGGGCAGTTCGCCGTGCGTTCCATGGGGTACGCGGCATCACGGCCGGCGTCATCGCCATCGTCGCCATCCTCTTCGCCCTGACCGGTTCCGCGCCGTACACGATCCCATACGCCATCGGCGCGGTCATCGTCGTCGCCGATGCCCTCTACCGACGAACTCGTGGAGACTCCGCCGCCCCATCGCTCTTCATCGATATCACCGCCATGGGCGCCGCGATGGTCATCGGAGGAGCATCCCCATCTGTACAGGTTGCCGCTCTCGCCTACGGTATCGCCGCGATCGCCCTGCTCCTCCCCGCTCGCCAGACGGGGATCTTGATGGTCTACGCGCTCGGATGGGCAGCCGTCATCATGGCAATGGGTGGATCCGGTCTCAAGCCTGCGCTGGACCGTGGCGCATTCGACGGCTTCATGACAATCGTGCTGCTGATCGACGTCGCCGTGCTGATGTCGGGCGCCACTCGCAACCTGCTGCACACACAGAATCGCCAGCAGGAGCTCCTCGAGCAGGAGCGACGGAGCGTCGCGGTCAAGAACGAATTCGTCTCCATGGTGTCCCACGAGCTCCGGACCCCGATCACCGGCATCTCGGGCTTCGCCGAGACGTTGCGCGACCACTGGCGTGACTTACCGCCGACCGAGGTAGACGAGTTCCTCACCATCCTGCGCGGCGAATCCGACCATCTCGCGGATCTCGTCGAGGACATCCTCGTCATCCCGCGCCTCGACGCGGGGCAACTCCGGTTCCATCTCGAAAAAGTCGACGTCTCCGAGATCGCCGAGTCGGTCGCAGAGATGGTCCTCGACCGATCGACATCGGCCGAGGTCGACTTGCCGGTCTACGTCAGGGTCTGGTCGGATCCCGTGCGACTCCGGCAGATCCTCAGGAACCTGGTGGAGAACGCCCGCAAGTACGGGGGCAACGAGGTCTACATCTCCGGAGAAGAACGCCGCGAGGGAACCTACACCGTCATCGTCGCGGACAACGGTTCTGGTGTCGCCGAGGCCGACCAGGAGCGCATCTTCGAGCACTTCGAACAGCTATCCAAGGGCGACGCCAGGCTCGAGCAGGGCGTCGGACTCGGCCTCCCGATCGCACGCAAGCTGGCGCGAGCCATGGGAGGGGAACTCTGGTACGAGGACCGCTTCCCCGTCGGCGCTGCGTTCTGCTTCGACGTCGACATGGTGAAGGAACCGGAGCGGTCGTCCGCTCCGATCGAGGTCGAGGTGGGCGCGGACCGGTAACCTCAGCGGATGCTCCCGTACAACATCGATCACGTGGCTATCGCCGTTCACGATCTCGACGCAACGCTCGCGAGTATGAAGGCGCAATACGGCGCCGAGCCGGTGTCCCGCGAGATCATCGAGTCCCAGGGCGTCGAAGAGGCGATGGTCCCGATCGGCGGTTCGAACGTCCAGGTGCTCCAACCTCTGGCGCCCGACTCTCCCGTCGGGCGCTTCCTCGCCAAGCGCGGTGAAGGCCTCCACCACATCGCGTTCGCCGTACCGGACATCGACGCGGCTCTCGAGCACCTGGAATCCACCGGTGCCCGCTTGATCGACACGGAAGCCCGGATCGGTGGAGGAGGTCATCGCATCGCGTTCGTTCATCCGAACGCGTTCGCCGGTACCCTTATCGAACTCGTTGAAGGAGCGACGTGACCAGGATCACCTCCATCAGGGGAGGCGCAGACCCATGCGTGGCCGCGGCCATCGCTGCCACAATCGCTCACCTCGAGGACTCCGACGCCGAGACGAGGGCAACCCGCCCTCCGGTTCCCAGGCCCAGCCACTGGGTGCAATCGAACCGACCGCGCGAGAACCCGACTCCCCTTCCGTCGCACCTCTACGACGCAACGCCGTGGGCCGATCTCGGAGAATCTTCCGACTAACGGCCCGATCTCAGTCCTGACTCCGGCGGGTAGCATCATGGTGAACGCCACGAAAGGGCTGCAATGGCCACGATCATCTCTTCGATCGCCAGAACCCCCATCGGTAGATTCCGGGGCGGTTTCACACCACTCACAGCAATGGACCTCGGTGGATTCGCCATCGCCGCGGCCCTCGATCGAGCCGGCCTCACCGGCGACCAGATCGACGAGGTTCTCTTCGGCCACGTGATCCAAGGTGGCCTGGGACAGATTACCTCAAGGCAGGCAGCGTTCAAGGGGGGCATCCCGCTGACGGTTCCATCGACCACGATCGACAAGGTCTGTCTCTCGGGAATGGCGGCAATCGGAGACGCGGATCTTCGGATCAGGGCGGGCGAGTCCAGAGTCGTGATGACCGGCGGCATGGAGTCGATGACCAACGCACCCCACATTCTCCCGGGAGCGCGATTCGGGTTCGCATACGGCGGTGCCGGGTTGATCGATTCCCTCAACCAGGACGGCCTGATGTGCGCGTTCGACGACGTGCTCATGGGCCAGTCGACGGACGAGCGGAACGCCGAGTTCGGCGTGAACCGCGCCGAGCAGGACGAGTGGGCAGCCGAGAGTCACGCACGCGCGATCGCGGCAACGGAATCCGGCGCCTTTGACGACGAGATCGCCCCTGTTGAGGTGCCCCAACGCAAGGGAGACCCGCTCCTCGTCGAACACGACGAGGGAATGCGCCCGGGCACCACCGTCGAGTCACTCGGGAAACTCCGCCCGGCGTTCGTCAAGGACGGATCGGTGACCGCGGGGAACGCGTCGCAGATCTCGGATGGAGCGGCAGCGCTCGTTGTCGCCGACCGTGATGCCGCCGAGGAGTTGGGGATGCCGATCGTGGCTGAGATCCTCGCATACGGACAGACGGCCGGCCCCGACACCAGTCTGCACTCACGACCCGCCGAGGCCATGATGGTCGCCCTCGGTCGAGCGAACCTCAAGCCGTCGGATCTCGACCTCGCCGAGATCAACGAGGCCTTCGCCGCAGTGTCGCTCCACTCATCGAAGAAGCTTGGCATTCCCTTCGATCGTGTGAACGTGAACGGTGGAGCCATCGCCCTCGGACATCCGCTCGGTGCCTCTGGGGCACGGATCGTCGTGACACTGATCAGCGCCCTCCGGGCCCGGGGCGGAGGAGTCGGAGGGGCCGCCCTCTGTGGCGGCGGCGGTCAAGGCGATGCACTGATCGTGAAGGTATGACCAGGATGTCCATGGATCAACCCGCAGACCGGAACCTGGCCCTCGAACTCACGCGCGTCACCGAGGCTGCGGCGATTGCCGCAGCGAGGTGGCAGGGACGGGGTGACAAGAACAGCGTCGACCAGGCCGCTGTCGACGCGATGCGACACATGCTCTCGACGGTCGACGTCGACGCGACTGTCATCATCGGTGAAGGAGAGAAGGACGAAGCCCCGATGCTGTTCAACGGCGAGGTCGTCGGCAACGGCCGAGAGCCGAAGATGGACATCGCCGTGGACCCGGTCGACGGAACACGGCTGACCGCGATGGGCAAGCCCGGTTCCCTCGCCGTCATCGCCATGGCCGATCGCGGATCGATGTACGCACCTGGTTCACTGGTCTACATGGACAAGATCGCCGTCGGTGAAGAAGCGGCCGGCATGGTTGACATCGATGCACCGGTCGCCCACAACCTCCGGCAGGTCGCCAGGGCGAAAGGCAAGGATGTCGACGAGGTCACTGTGGTACTCCTCGACCGACCGCGCAACGACGAGTACGTGCGGCAGGTTCGCGAGGCGGGAGCGCGCATCACCCTGATCGGCGACGGCGACATCTCCGGTGCGATCTCGACTGCCAAGGCGGATAGCGGTATCGACGTGCTCATGGGCATCGGCGGCTCACCGGAGGCCGTCACCGCCGCCTGCGCTCTCGCCGCGCTCCACGGAGATCTCCAGTGCAGACTGTGGCCCCGCGACGAGAGCGAGCGACGATACGCGCTCGAGCACGGTCTGGATCTCGACCAAGTGCTGACGATCCGCGATCTCGTCGACTCGAACAACACGTTCTTCGCAGCGACGGGCGTCACGTCCGGCTCGCTGTTGCGGGGAGTCAGGTTCTACGGGAAGAGCGTCGAGACGCACTCGGTCGTCATGCGATCGCAGTCCGGGACGATCCGCTTCATCGAGAGCATCCACCGTCTCGACTGGCTCGAAGAGGTGCACGCGATCGACTGATGGACCCGGCTTCGCCAGGTGTACTCCGTACTCCGTAGTCGGTACTCGGTACTCGGTACTCGGTACTCGGTACTCGGCGAAGCCTCCCTCTTGCTGGCGACTGGGGACTGGCGACTCTCTTCTCTCCGCTACTCCGCTGCTGCGGAGCTCCGTACCAGGTTTTCCAGAACATCGTCGTATCGGGGAGCAACCTCCGACCAGTCGTACTGCCTAACGGTCTTTGCCAGGTCGGTCGCGATCTGTGCAGCTTCTTCGCAGTGGTCGATCGCCCATCGGACCTTCTCGAACAAACCGTCGCCGTCTTCGTAGAGGCAGCTCTCATAGCGGGCTTGCGGGATGCGGTCCGGATAGACGAGGCGATCGGGGAGTATCGGGAGGGCGCCTGCGGCCATCGCCTCAACGATCGCGATGCCGAAGAACTCGTGATACGCCGTTGACACAACGACGTCCGCCCGTCGCAGAACGCCGACGTACTCGTCGTCCGACAGGAAGCCCAAAGCAACCAGACGATCGCCGAGCAGTTCGGGGAGGCGATCGAAGGACTCCGGTGCGGAGACGAAGCGTTCGCCGACGACGGCAACCCTGAAGTCGAGATCGGTCTCGATCAGTGCTTCGATGAGGTCGACGAACTCGTCGGGTCCCTTGTCGTGCTCCCATCGCTGGTTCCAGAGGATGAGCGGAGGATCGTCCTGGGCCCGGCCCGATACTTCACCCAGTCGCGCCAGATCGACACCGACCGGGAGCACGATCGAGCGCTTCGCAACTTCGTCGACGAGGTGGCCGTGCCGTTGGTCCGGGAATTGCCTGAGGAACCGTTCCGCGCTCTCGAAGAAGAGCGAACGGTGGAATTCGGAATTGAAGATCGGCAGGTCGGCGACGGCGGCGCTCGACCAGTTGATCATCGGATAGGTCTGATCGGCTCGGTCCAGCGGCGAAAGCGGGTAGTCGAACTGGCTCTCGTGGAAGTAGACGGCCACGGGGGCATCACCGATCCCCCGGCGTGCCGCCCCCATGAATGCCGCGACGTTCATCATCGACGAAGCGAGCACGACGTCGGGCGAAGCGTCGAGCGTCTCAGCGACGTCGCCTGCCAGAGTGAGGTGCGCCCCGTGCATCCGCCACTTCCAGAACCGCGCCTCTTGGGTGACGAGGGTCACGTCGTGGGCGCTGTTCGCCGCGTAACCATCGGCCCACGCCCTGTGGGAGCCGCCGTAGTAGGGCTCGACGAGGAGGATCTTCACGTCTGAGACACTAGATGTGACAACCGGAGAGGTTGTCCCTAGTGAGGTTGTTCGAGCATGCCGAGGTCCCGCAGGTGGGCGACGAGGTGAGCTCGGGTGTCGTCGATGGGGCCGTCGGTCGAGAACTCTTCGAACAGGTGGGCGACGTCG
>JAUVNV010000250.1 GCA_030599515.1 Acidimicrobiia bacterium | reverse complement strand
GAATCGGTGATCACCTACGAGGGCACCAACGAAGTCCACACCCTCGTCCTCGGGCAGGCCATCACGGGGATCCCTGCGTTTACTTAATGTCCTGAGTCGTAAGTTCGTGCTGATCTCGCCGAGGCATCGGCGTGTCCGGCAAGGACGCACAACGAAGGCGCAGTCGGGACTGCGTCGAGGGCCGGCGAGATTCTGTGCATGATTTGCGACTCGGGACACTAGGCGCCTGCCGCGCCGGTAGTCGGTACCGCGTACCCGGACAATCACCGGATCTGCAGTGGGTCAGCCGTCTCGCTTCCGCTGCATGAGGGCTGCCAGAACGACTCCGGCTCCGGCGAGGAAGGTGACGATGAGCGCCGCCGTGACAGACAGGAAGAACCAGCCGAGCATGATGACCACGCTGGCAACCAGGGCTACTCCAACCCCTCTGTTCCGCTCCATTCGACCTCCCGTTGTGTGGCCCCGGGAATCGTACTGAGTACTCGGTACCCAGTACCGGTCTTTGAGGCCTCAGAGCGCAGCGCTGAGGCCTCAAAGACCCAGGCCTCGACCGATGATCTCTTTCATGATCTCTGTTGTACCGCCGTAGATCGTCTGGACTCTGGCGTCGAGGTAGGCCTGGGCGATCGGGTACTCCATCATGTAGCCGTAACCACCGTGCATCTGCACGCCTGCGTCGACGACCCTCTTGAGCATCTCCGTCGTCCACCACTTGGCCTCGGCGGCCTGTTCGATCGTGAGCATGCCTGCAACGTGTTCCCCCAGGAGCCGATCGACGAAGACGCGGCCGATGTCGACCTCGGTCTTCAGTTCGGCAAGCACGAAGCGGTTGTGCTGGAAGCGACCGATCGGGCGTCCGAACGCGGTTCGCTCCCGTGCGTACCCGATCGTGAGCGCCAGTGCTGCTTCGGCGGCAGCGACGGCGCCAACTGCGATGCTCAATCGTTCCTGCGGGAGGTTGCCGATGAGCTGCATGAAGCCCATCCCCTCCGAGCCGAGGCGGTTCGCGACCGGTACCCGGACGTCGGAGAAGAACATCTCCGCCGTGTCCTGAGCATGCATGCCCATCTTGTCGAGGTTGCGACCCTTCTCGAAACCCTCCATGCCGTCTTCGAGGACGAGGAGCGTGAGCCCCCCGTGGGGATCCGGCCCGGTTCGCGCGACGATGATCACGAGGTCCGCATTGATGCCACTGGTGATGAAGGTCTTGGAGCCGTTGACGACGTACTCGTCACCGTCGACTTCAGCCGTCGTTGCGATCGCCGCCAGGTCGGAGCCGGTTCCAGGCTCGGTCATGGCGATCGCCGTCATGAGATGACCCGATGTGAGTCCGGAGAACCATCGATCCCGTTGCTCGTCGTTCGCGTATGAGAGGAAGTAGGGGATGCACACGTCGTTGTGGAGCGTGATGCAGACGCCGGAAGCGGCAGCGCCGGAGCTGGTCACCACTTCATCGATGACGGCGTTGTATCGGAAGTCATCGACTCCGCCGCCACCGTAGCGCTCGGGGATCGCCATCCCGAGCAGTCCTTGTGCTCCGGCTGCCCTGAACATGGCCTTGTCGACCTTCCCGTCCTCGCTCCATAGCGCATGAAACGGGAGGATCTCGGCCTCGACGAAGTGCTCGACGGTTTCCCGGAAGATGTCGTGGTCGGTTTCGAAGATATCGCGTTGCATGGCTCCTCCGGGCCGATCGGAGCAACCGTACCTCATCGGGGCAGAACCCTGCGAATATGGCGGCGTGCCCAATCTGATCCTCGCGAGTTCATCACCCCGGAGAAGCCTGCTGCTCTCGGTTGCCGGTTTCGAGTTCTCCGTCCAGACATCCGGGGTCGATGAGCGAGTGGTCACCGGTGAGGATCCGGATCGTATGGTGGTGCGCCTGGCCGGGCAGAAGGCTCTGGCTGCCGAGACGGAAGACAGTTCCGTCGTCCTCGGCGCCGACACGACAGTTGTTCTCGACGGTGAGATCCTCGGGAAGCCAAGGAACGAGACCGAGGCTGCCGACATGCTCCTGTCGATCGCGGGCCGCACACACCTGGTCCTCACCGGCTGGGCGATCGCCCGCGATGGAACCATCATCGAAGATGGCTTCGACTCGTCACTGGTGTCAATGCACCCTGTGACACGCGGGGAGGCCGATGCCTACGCCGAATCGGGTGAACCGCTCGACAAGGCGGGTGCCTATGCGCTGCAGGGCGACGGAGCGCGCTTTGTGAGCGGTGTGGCGGGTTCGCGAAGCAACGTCATCGGGCTACCTCTTCAACCGATCGTGGCAGCGCTGCGGAGGGCGGGTATTGAACCTACGCGCTAGCCGCGTATCGCGGTTGTCACGATCTTGGGCAATGTCGACCACGAACCGGTCACCGCACGCGCAGTGAGCAACTCACCGAGGCGCGCCGCCTGCCGGTTAGTGACGAAGAAGGGTGGTGTCGGTGCGGTGTGGATGATTCCCTGCCGGAGCGTCCGGGGGAATGGCGCAAACGAGCCGTGCACCACCGTCCGCTGCGTACCCGTCAGCATCAGGGAGTTGTGAACGACTCCCTGGCCCGACTGTATGTCGTTGCGCTGATTCCCCGGGAAGGCGCCCCAGGTCCCACGGCTCATCGCGAAGGCAACACCGATCCATGAGTTCACGGCGATCGTCCCGTAGCGGAGTCTCTCGATGGCGGACTCCAATGCCATCGAGTCTTGTTTGGCCGTGGCCGGGTGGATGATCAGATTCACGCCGAGGTTGCCGTCGAGCGTATCGTTGGCGAACGTCACCGCGTTCTCGAGAAACGTCGCTGTGTCGGGACCGGGTAGGCGGGTCACCGCGAGAACTGCTCCGAAGAACTCCGTTGTGAAGCACACGTCGTTGCTCGCCGATGGATCCGTGTTGGTGATGAATGTCACGGGTCCCGCTCCATCGGTCAGGATCTCAGCGTCGGGATGCATCGCGATCGCAGCCGCGTGACGATCCACGGCCCGGGGGTAGTACGCGTCCCGGTTGTCGATCTCGGCGACAACCGACCGCATGGCGTCGAGGAGCTCATCGGCTTGCTCCCATTCCTCCGGGAGAACGAGCACCTGGCAGGCGATGCAGTTGTATCCGTGATTGTGGAGTTTCTGACTGATGATGTGCTCGGCCTGGTACCGCAGATCTGCTTCGGACCACTCCCCACCCACGACGATCGTCGGGCCCACTCCGCCCAACTCGCTGGTCACCGGCTTGAGATTGACGGGCTCATCCGCGAGCTTCCGAGCCACGGCATCGCTCCCAGTGCCGTAGACGATCGCGTCGTGGGTTCTGGCAGCACCGGTGATATGAATGCGGTCGATGAGTTCGTGTTGTGCGAGATAGGCCCCCTCTTCGGTACCCCCGTGCACGAAGCGAACGAACCCTCCGTCGATCAGCGGATCAAAGACCTCTTCGAGGAAGGGACCGAGATAGGCATTCACCGGGTTGAGTTTCACCGCAGCAACGG